>JAJPKG010000015.1 GCA_021323815.1 Pseudomonadota bacterium | reverse complement strand
TTCCCCCCCGGCGAGCGTGCCACGCGATCATGCATCACAACAGCCCGGAGGGGTTTCTTTTCCGAGCCGGGGGGTTTACAACCCGGCGGCTGGGCGCCAACTCCATTCCCCCCCGGCGGCTGGGCGCGGTGCCGTCCCCCCCCGGCGAGCGTGCCACGCGGTGTCCGCACCCTCTGCGCAAACGCCATTCCCCCCGGCGAGCGTGCCAGCACAGGCCCACCTGGCCCGCCATCGCTCATTGATGTCGTCCGCATAACCCATCAAAATCCATCTGGCGCGAATTTTGCGTTCCTCATTGCCAGCGATTGCCGGAATGCGGTCACCCAAACAGAATGATCACCCATCACCCTCAGGAAGGTAGGTCATTGCCCGATGTTTTGCCCCACCTGCTCAACCGTGTTAGATGACGCGCTCGATTTCGCCCAGGAACATCTCTGCTGCCCCGCCTGTGGCCGTGCCTTCAGCGAAGATGAGGTCTTGCGCCTGCCGGTGTTGAGCGACATCATGGCCGACTTCGCGCCCTTCCTGTCGCACTCCGTCCCGCGCGTCACCATCATCTCCGCCGAACCGGTCTATCTCTAGCAAACCTCATCCGTTACTAGCCCATAAAAGACTCCTGCATGTGCTATACTGATCGTGTCGGCTGAATGCATCGCCGTACCCTAGCATGGAGGGGTCCCTTTTCCGAGCCGGGAATTGAACCTCCCGGCATGCGTGCCGAGCGCCCATCACCCCATAAGCCAAAGGAACATGCCATCGCGTGAGCCACATCATGCACCATCTGCATAACCAGCAGCAGCGCCATACCGCGCAGAGGTTTGGCGCATGTGGCATGCTCGCAACTCCCTGATCCTTACCAGCTGCCATACGCCGCCGGATCTCTGGCAAAGAGGTCCGGCGGATTTTTTTATGGCGATTTTTTCCGAGGAGAACGAACCATGGATCTCAGCTTTTATCTGCGCGGCGGCATCATCGGCCTTTCTATCGCGGCGGTGGTCGGCCCCATGAGCGTGCTGTGCATGCAACGCACCCTGGCACACGGCTTCCGCTATGGCCTCATCTCCGGCCTGGGCATCGCCACCGCCGACGCCGCCTATGGCACCATCGCCGCCTTCGGCATCACCATTGTCGCCAGCCTGCTCGTCAGCCTGCACGCCTGGATTCGTCTCATCGGCGGCATCTTCCTGATCTACCTGGGCATCACGTCGCTGCTCCGCAAACCGGCATCGGTTGCTGGCAAAGCGGGCGAAAGGGAAATCACAAGAAGCACCGGAGAAAACGCATATGGCCCGGCGTATCTTTCCACGCTTGGCCTGACGCTGACCAATCCCATGACCATCATCTCGTTCGCTGCCATCTTCGCTGGGCTGGGCGTCGCTGGTGGCCGGGGCAGCGCCGCGAATGCCGCCCTGACGGTGCTGGGCGTCTTCAGCGGCTCCACATTGTGGTGGTGCATCCTCACCGCCGGCATCAGCCTGTTGCGCGCTCGCCTCTCTCCCCATTGGCTGCTGTGGACCAATCGTCTTTCCGGCGCGGTCATTGCCGCCTTCGGCATCCTCGCCATCCTCAGCCTATTGCAGCGATAAGGAGTCTTTTTCGCGTACAATTCTTCTACAAAGAAAGAAGCATTCGCTACTCCCTCGCTTTTCGGATGGCGGCCTTCCCATCTCCTTGTGGTACAATGCCCGGTACAACAAAATCGTGGAGTTTCACATCAGGCAGGCCGCGTGATCAAGAGGGCACGCTGGCTTGTCGTAATAGAGAAAGGACCGAGAGTAAGGAACCATGCGCAAGAAGATCACCGTCATCGGCGCGGGCAACGTGGGTGGCACCCTGGCCCAGCGCATTGCCGAGCGCGACTACGCCGATCTGGTGTTGGTGGATATCATCGAAGGGTTGCCGCAGGGCAAGGCGCTCGACATCCTGGAAGCCGGCCCCGTGCTGGGCTATGACACCAACGTCATCGGCACCAACGGCTATGACGAAACGGCCAATTCCTCCATCGTCGTCATCACCTCCGGCCTGGCGCGCAAACCCGGCATGAGCCGCGACGACCTGGTGCGCGCCAACCAAAAGATCGTCACCGATGTCACCGAGCAGGTCGTCAAACAATCGCCGGATGCCATCCTCATCGTCGTCTCGAATCCGCTGGACGCGATGGTGCAACTCACCTATTCCGTCAGCAAATTTCCCAAGCAGCGCGTCATCGGCATGGCCGGCGTGCTGGATACGGCCCGCTTCCGTACCTTCATCGCCCAGGAACTCAACGTCTCGGTGCGTGACGTGCAGGCATACGTGCTGGGTGGTCATGGCGACACAATGGTTCCCCTCACCCGCCTCACCACCGTCGCTGGCGTTCCCGTCGAAAAACTCATCCCGCCGGATCGCCTGGCGGCCATCGTCCAGCGCACCCGCGACGGCGGCGCGGAGATCGTCAACCTGCTCAAGACCGGCAGCGCCTTCTATGCCCCCTCTGCCTCCGTCCTGGCGATGGTTGATTCCATCATGTTCGACCACAAGCAGATTCTTCCCTGCTCCGTTCTCCTCGAAGGCGAATATGGCATTCACGGCCTCTTTGTCGGCGTCCCCGCCAAACTGGGGGCCAAAGGCGTCGAGCAAGTCATCGAAGTTGATCTGACCGATGCCGACCGCGCCGCGCTCCAGCGCAGCGCCAACGCCGTGAAAGAATTGATCGAGGTCATGGGGATTTAACGCTGGCGCACGTCTCGCCGCTCCTAGCCCAACGGGGTTTCTTTTTCGAGCCGGGGGGTTTACCCCCCGGCGACTGGGCACGGTACTAACTCGCCCCAGCGGCGGTGCGCGGTGCACGTATCGCCCCCCGGCGGCTGGGCGCGGTGCCGTCTCCCCCCGGCGGCTGGGCGCGGTGCCGTCTCCCCCCGGCGGCTGGGCGCGGTGCCGTCTCCCCCCGGC
>JAJPKG010000237.1 GCA_021323815.1 Pseudomonadota bacterium | reverse complement strand
CGCACAGAGACCGGCTTTGAGGCTGAGGTGGTGGAGCGCAAACGCTATCGCTTCGGCATCGATCCCACCTTTCACATGGTCGCAGCCACCAAAGATCAGCCGGGGATCTCTGACGCTCAGCGCAAGCATATCCGCCATTATGTCACCCGCGCGCAATCATTCATTGATAACGTCAACCAGCGCTGGCAAACCCTCAAAAAGATCGCCGACGCTTTGATCGAAGCGCAATATGACTTTCTGGATAAAGGCGTGCGCTATCTGCGCCCCTTGACGCGCAGCGAACTGGCGCTATATGTGGGCTTGCATGAGGCCACCATCAGCCGCGCCACCAACGACAAATATGTGCTGCTGCCCGATGGCCGCACGATCCCTTTCGACGATTTCTTCGATGGCTCACTGCGCGCCAAAGATCTGATGCGCGAACTCATCGCCCAGGAAGATCCCCATCACCCGCTCAGCGATGAAGATCTGGCGGCGATGCTCACCGAGCGGGGCATCCCCGTCGCGCGCCGCACGGTGGCCAAATATCGTGAGGCGATGAAGATCTTGCCTTCACGGCTGCGTTGAGGATGCAAAAACAACGGCTGCTATCACAAATGCCCGCCGTGCAATCGTAGCACAGCGGGCACATCACCAGCGAATGTGGTCATTCCGCCAGTGGCAGGCGCACGTGGAATTCACTGCCCTGATTAGGACCACTGGACGTGACCCAGGGCTTGCCGCCATACATCATGGCGCAGATCTTGACGTAATGCAGCCCCTCGCCGGTGCCGGGGATCGGCTGACCCGTTTCGTCGTGGTGGGTCAGGCGCACGTTTTTATCGAAGATGCTCTCTTGCTGGTGCTCGCTGATGCCGAAGCCTTGATCGGCCACGACCAGATGAGCGGTCCGCTTGCCCTCATAGGTGTCGGCAAACACCTTCACCATCACCGTCGTCTGTTTCGGGCTATATTTCACCGCGTTTTCCAGCAGGTTGGTGACGATGCTTTCGATGTGCCACCTGCACCAAAAACCTTCCAGCAATGCGTCAGCGGCATCATAATCAACGACGAAGCGATGGTCGGGGTAGCGCGTTTTGAAGGTAGGGATGCGCTCGCGCAGGAAGTCCACCAGCGACATGCGCGCCGGCGTGCCGGAGATGATGGTGTCGAGATTGCTGAGGTCGGCGGTGACGCTTTCGATGGCGTTTGATGCTTCGCGAATCCGGTCGATGTTGGTGGCGATATCGTTCATCCATGCCTCATCGGCAACGATCTCGCCGGTCAGCACCTTTTGGCATTTCTGATGAATGAAATAGGCCGTCATCTTGGTGATGCTCAACGGCTGGTTGACATCATGGCGCACGCGCTGGGCGAAGGTGTCTTTCATCTTTTCCACGCGTTTCGCCTCTGAGATGTCGTGAACCACCGTTACCGTGCGCGTGAGATTCCCTTTGGCATCGGGCAGCGGCACCGAGGTCGCCAGCACAGGAACAAGGCTGCCGCCACCGTCGGGGGCGACTTCCATCTGCGCCGCGTAAACGATGGTGCGGTCGCGGATGGCGCGCACGCTGGGAATGTCATCGGGAGTGATCGGTTTTTGCGATGGCAGGTACGTATCCCACACCGGGGCGGGGGGCTGCCGTCCTTCCCGACGGGCCTGGCGAATGGCCGCCGCGTTCGCCGCCAGATCCAGCGCGGCCTCGTTATAGTCCAGCACGCGGCGGTCGGCGTCGCGCACGATCATGGCGATGGGCAGGGTATCAATAATGGCGCGCCAGTGAAGTGCCGCTTCGCGGTCTTGCCGCCAGGCGATGCTGCGCATGACGGCATGCAACATACGCTGGGCAATAAATGCGGCAGCGCTTTTTTCCTCTTTGCTCAACGCTGCGCCCGTCGCGCGCAGAATGGTCAGCGCGCCGTGAGCGGTGCCGAGCGTGACGGGAAAGACGCTCACCCGCCCAAAGCCCTTGCTGGAGCGATGGAGTTGCCTGCCCGTTGCGCTCGCCCGTTCCACCATCTCGCCGAGTTGGCGCACGACGCTTTCCGGCAAGGTTTGCTCACCCATCATCTGCCATCGATCATCAGTGGCACACCAGCACAACACGCTGACCGCGCCGAACGCCCGCTGAATGGGGCGTAACGCCTCGCGCACGGTGTCGAGCATGCTTTTGAGCAGCGGCTTGCCGCGCTTGCTCGCCAGGGTTTCCAGTAACGGTTCGGCAAGGGCGGTTTCCATCTCTGCCAGCGCGGTGAAAATGTCGTGCAAGCGGAGCGGCGGATCTGAGGCTTCGTTTTCCATAGGTCTTCCCCACACAGGCCGCAGACGTGTGACATCACAAGCGCGTATCATCGTTCCCTCATCTTTCCTGCCTGACGAGCATCCTTGCGCGCGCATGCACGCTCCTTTGGGGAGGATGTGCTGCGCGGTGAACATGACCAGCGTATCATGAAGACCCCAGCAGCACAAGCACGTGAGATACCAAATTCTCCCTCTTGGCTAAAAATTCATTTGGTCGTACAGCCGGTGCAATCACATTTTTATCTCGGTCTTATGTTCTACTTGCGGGCCACCCTCCCATCTGCCATTCCGGCATTCCAGCGCGAAATCAGTCGCGTTCCAAGAGCGTTTGCAGATCGTGCTGCCAGGATGTTGGGTAGCGGCGGTGTGCCAGCCGCAAGCGACGCGAACGACGACGCAGGCGCAGCAATCCCAGCGTGCGATGCATGGCCGAGGGCAGCCAACGCGGGCGCTGATGCCCGCGCAGTCCCGCCAAAGACAGCAATTGCTCATTGTGTGCGGATTGCAGTAACTCTTCTTGATGAAGGCTTGCTAATTCCGCCTGAATCAGGGGATGCACAGAAGACCTCCAGCCATCAATGCCGACATATGCAATGACAGGCACAAAAGAACCGCTCTACGAGACTGAACCCATTCGCTCCGTTGCGATGTATGACGATCATCATCCACGTCTATACTCTATCATACACGCTATGTGGTTGTGCAAGAGATGTACCTGGACATCGGGGCAGGTTCAGGATATCTTTTTTCCTCCCATGCCGGCACACTGGTGATCGTCAGCCACGACGTTGCCTTTGCCGAAGCACTGCACCCCGACTGCGCACTGGTGCTGCCGGAAGGCCGCGTGCGCTCTTTCGACGACCTGCCGGCGTTGGTGCCAAAGGTGCGCTGATGGGGGCGATCCCGGTGCCGGCTGGGGCAGATCGGCTTCCCTATCCGGCTTTTTCAGAGGAAATGGGGCCTGTCTGGTAACATTCGATAGCGGATGAGATACAATAAGGATGATCGAATCGTACTCAGTACATGGAGATATAACGCATGCTCAAGCAATTGCGGGGGCGTAATCTGGCGCACGTGGGCTGCACGCTGGGCCTAGTTCTGGGCCTGGGTGGCGGCATCATGCTGGCATGGGTGCTGATTTTGCACAGTGTGCCGGCGGCATTTGCCCTCGCGCTCTGG
>JAJPKG010000247.1 GCA_021323815.1 Pseudomonadota bacterium | reverse complement strand
CGCCGACCGGCAGCGGGCGCTTATCGCACGCTTTGCGCACGTTGCGGATGAGTTTGTCGCGGTCAAACGGCTCGCGCCGCCCGTCATGCTTGATCACCATCGGCGGATGCCCGATCTCGACGCGCTCAACCGTCTTGAAAATCCGCTGGCAATGGCGACAGCGCCGGCGGCGCTGAATGCCCTCGGCGGCATCGCGCGTATCCAGCACGTTGGAATCTTCCGCGCCACAGAATGGACAATGCATGAGATATCCTATCCGAATTCGCTCACGGCAGCGGGTGACCTGATGCCAGCAGCACGCCTTCCGCCACCAGCGCGGCAGCGGTCAGCCCCATGATGAGGCAGAGCGCCACCAGCAGCACGCGCCGCCCGCGTCGCAGCGGCACGGGGGCCGGCGCAACGATGCCTGCGGGAACCACCTTCAGGCTCGGCGGGCGCTCAATGGGTCGCAAGGCGCGATGCCGCTGCCGTCCCACTGGGGAAACGACGCTGGCCGGCCACGAGTCAGCATGGGTCGGCGGCACCGGCGACAAACGCACCGTGTGCATCTGGGCAGCATATTCGCGCTGCATGGTCGCATGTGGCAAGCGTCCATCAGATTTCATGGCAGCCACCTGTTCCGCATCTGGGTTAGTATAACATGCTCAGTCGATTCTTGCGCGCTATCCCTTTATTCTAGTGCCTGAATACGCGATCGGGCAACCATTATAGCATGAAGAGGCTATCACCGCTTGACGGCTGAGTTACATATGCAGCGTTAGCGCGGCTTCGTCGATCAAGCATGCTCTCTTCCAGTCCGCGCAGGCGATGGGCGAGGCATGCCTCGCCCCGCCATCATCAACCGCCCGCGATGTTTTCCGCCAGCCGCTGCGTTTTCTTGATGGCGATGTCATCCTGCGCGCCTTCGTCGCGTTGCTGCGGCTGGGACGGCGTGCGGAAGAACAGCAGTGCCGCCAGCACTCCCAGGCCGATCAGGATGGAATAGATCACCACCAGCGGAATGCCCAGGATGATGATCTTTGAGGAATATCGCCCGTACATCTCTGAGAAGGGATGGTCATATGACGAGGTGCGGAAGGTGTTCGTCACCGGCTCATAGATCGCCTGAATGATGAGCGTCGGTATCCATAAAAACAGCGCGTTGATGTGCAGCCGTTCGCTGAGTTCCTGCACGCCCAACGCTGCCAGCAACAGCACCACCGGCCAATCATTGATCGCCAGTCGCTGATTGTCGAACGAAACGGTATAGGAATAGATCATCGCCAGACCGCTTACCAGCAGCGCCCAGCCGCTCAGTCCGGTGCGCCGCCACGCGCCGAAGATCAATGCCGCCAGCGCCCAGGTGAACAGCAGCCCATACGTGCCCCAGGTGCTATAGATGAAGGTCGCCTTCAGGCCGGGAAGGATGCCGCCGCCGAAGCGGTCGCCCAGGTAGCGCTTCCACACGGTAATGGTGTCATTGTGGTTCAGCGGATGGGTGAGCATATGCACAACGGCATAGGCCACCAGCGGCAACGCCAGCAGCAATGCCGCCTGCAACCACGCCTGGCGGGGAATGTTGCGGATGTGGTTGAAGAACCGGCCCACCCCCCGCGCGTTCTTCGTCACGGGCGTGTGACGCCAATAATAGACCACCAGTTGCACCAACGTCGCCGCCAGCGCCAGGAAGATCGACTCTTTGCTCAACAAGCCGAACGTCACCAGAATGGCCGCCAGATAAAATCGCCGCTGCTGCGCGGCCACCAGCGTCCACACGATGAAGGCATACGTTTCGGGGTCCACCAGAAAATATTCGCGGACGTTATACCCAACCGCCCAAAAGAGCGAGGTAAACGCGCACGCCGCGCACATCGCCGGCACCGGCGGGATTTTCGCCCCGCGCGCCAGGGTATACATGCCGATGATGGAAAAGATCATGCCCAGCAACATCAACGAAAAGAACCCCAACCTGAACGGCACGCCCAGCAGCAGCAGGAGATGCACCGTCCCCGGCACCAGCACGCGATAGAGAAACGGATCATTGAAGGTGTAATAGGGTGTTCCATGCGGCAGAGCCATGTTGATATAGCGGTAATAATCGCCATGCGAATCGGTGCCGGTGCCGGGATAGCGAATGAAGCCGATGCGGCTGACCAGCATGATCTCAATGGCCAGCAACAGCAGCGGAATGACGAGGAAAATGCCTTCCTGCTTCACCAACTCGCGCCAGTTCACGCGCCGCTTTGCCGCCGGCCTCACCCGCCGCACGTGCAAGGTGGGAGCCAGCGCGGGATCGTCCTCTGGAATGCCATGCCCATTCCCCGCATATCCGCCAGAAGAGTAATCGCTGCTCGCGCGATTTTCCATCGACATAGGATCGCTCTATTCCTTCCAACCAGGATTGTATCTCGTTTGAGAGCGATTAAACCATAGTTTGCAGCAATTTGCAACTGGATGGGACGCGGCACGGTGTCCTGTTTCTCGCTCAACAGTGAGTCCCGTTGTCTGGCCGGCAGGGCATCGTTTATGCTCTCATATGGAAGGTATGCGTATATCTGTGCCTGCCTCACCTGGAGAACGCCCATGAGCACCGTCACTGCCCCCACCCAGCAACAAACCACCCTCACTCAACGCGAGATCTCCATCATCTTCGGTGGTTTGCTGATGGGGATGTTGCTCGCCTCGCTGGATCAGACCATCGTTTCCACCGCGCTGCCCACCATTGTCAGCGACCTCGGCGGGCTGAACGAGCTATCATGGGTGGTGACGGCCTATCTGCTGGCCAGCACCAGTTCCACGCCGCTGTGGGGCAAGTTGGGCGATCTCTATGGTCGCAAGCGTCTGTTTCAAGTCGCCATCATCATCTTCCTGATCGGCTCCGCGCTTTCCGGCCTCAGCGCCAACATGGCCATGCTGATCGCCTTTCGCGCCCTGCAAGGGCTGGGTGGCGGCGGACTCATCGTCACCGCCCAGGCTATCATTGCGGATGTCGTCTCGCCCAGAGAGCGCGGGCGCTATCAGGGCATCTTCGGCGCGGTCTTTGGCGTCACCAGCGTCATCGGCCCACTGATCGGCGGTCTGTTCGTGGATCATCTTTCGTGGCGCTGGGTTTTTTATGTGAACCTGCCCATCGGCATCCTCGCGCTCATCGTCACCGCCATCGTGCTGCCGTCCTCGCAGCGCCGCGCCCGCGCCGCCGTGGACTATCACGGCACGTTGCTCATCGCCGGCGCGGCCACCAGCCTGGTGCTGCTCACCACGCTCGGCGGCACCATCTATCCCTGGGGATCGTTCGTCATCATCCTGCTGGCTGTGCTGGCTGCCGTCTTGCTCGTCGAGTTCGTCATCGCCGAAAGGCACGCAACCGAGCCGGTGTTGCCACTGAAGCTCTTTCGCAACCGCGTTTTCGCTGCCGCCAGCGGTGTCAGCTTCATCGTCGGCTTCGCCATGTTCGGCTCTATCACCTATCTGCCGCTTTACCTGCAAGTGGTCAAGGGCGTAGATCCCACCATCTCCGGCCTGCGCCTGCTGCCGATGATGGCCGGCATCCTGGGAACCTCCACCCTCAGCGGACAGTTGATCTCGCGCTGGGGGCGCTATCGCATCTTCCCCATCATCGGCAGCGCCATCTTCACCATCGGCCTCTTCTTGCTCTCGCGCATGGATGAATTCACCGGCACGCTCGTCTCATCGCTGTATATGTTCGTGCTGGGCGTGGGGCTGGGCTTCGTGATGCAGGTGCTCATCATCGCCGTGCAAAACACGGTGGATTTCCGCGATCTGGGCGCGGCGACCTCCGGCGCGACCTTCTTCCGTTCCATCGGCAGTTCGTTTGGCGTCGCGGTCTTTGGCGCGATCTTTTCCAACGCCCTCGCCGCCAATCTGCGCGCCTTTCTTCCCCACCTGCCGCCGGGCGTCAATCCCGGCTCGGCGCAGATGCCTCCTGGGGCGAACAGCCATCTGCCGCCGGCAATTCACGCTGCCTACATTCATGCGTATGCCCTATCGTTACAGCCCGTCTTTCTGGCGGCAGCGTTCGTCGCCGTCATTGCCTTCGCGCTCACCTGGCTCATTCCCGACGAGCCATTGCGCACCGCCGCCCGCGCCACCGACATGGGCCACGCCTATGCCATGCCCACCGCCCACACCTCGGCGGATGAGATCGCTCTGGCGCTGAGCGTGCTGCTCAGCCGGGAAGGGCATGATAGTTTCTATGCCCAATTGTATACACGCGCCGGGTTGAACCTCACGCCGGCCACCACCTGGCTCTTGTTGCAGATCGCCCGCTATGCTCCCACGGATGCCGGCGAGTTGAGCGCCGGAACGCAACTGCCGCCGGATGCGCTCGCCTCGCCCCTGGCGCAATTGCAGCGCGGCGGGTACATCACCTCACAGCGGCGCGCTGGCGATGCCATGCCGAAACTCGTCCTCACCCCCAAAGGGCAGCAAGCCAGCGAACAATTGTTGCGCGCCGGCCACGCCTGGTTCGCCGAACTCCTGCGCGGCTGGACGCCGGAGCAAAGCAGTGAGCTGGCATCGATGCTGGGCCAGATCGTGCAGCATCTGGTCGGCGATACCGCCAGTGGCAAGGCGCTGGCAGGCATTGCGCCACCCTCCGCCCCTGCCCGCCGCAGCGTGTGAACCAGGCGCTATTGTTGCGATTATTGCGATGAGGTGATAGAGTACAGAGAGCAATACAGAATACAGAGAGTATTATCCGCAGAGTTTCAGAAGGTGAATTGACACTCCGCATAGGCTAAAGCCGTAACAGATTCTTGGTTCAGCCAGTGTGCTTACCAGCCAGACTCACACCTGACTGGCAGCGGCACCTCTGTCCCCAAGCGTTGCACCAGTTCGCGACTGGCCTGTTTCCCTGTGCCCCAGGGTACAGCAAGG
>JAJPKG010000136.1 GCA_021323815.1 Pseudomonadota bacterium | reverse complement strand
TTCATTATCCATCTTGACAAGACCGCCTCGCGTGATATAATAGAAAGCGTCATGGGATGTTAGCTCAGGGGTAGAGCGCAGCTTTCACACAGCTGAGGCCATAGGTTCGAAACCTATACATCCCACCCCAAACCCGCTGCCGTACAACGCGCCAGCGGTTTTTTTTGTGTTTTCCCCCGAAACAGTTCCCCAGTCGCGCCTCAACCCACCCCCAGGCGCATCTCAAATCCCCTGCATCCTGGTACGCTTGAATCAGCAGCCGGCACCACCGTCCGACTTGGCCGGACTTCTTGGCTGGCAAGCCTTTAGGCGCGGTTGCTATCGATTTACCACGTAGCCCAGAGGACGTCCTTTTCGAGCCGGAGACAAGATGTCTCCGGCGGGCCGCGCCGTGATGGGACGGAATCATCCGGCCAGTCCGCGCTATGTGTGCAAGTCTCGTCAACCCGCGACCAGGTATGAAAAAAGGAGAACATATGACCCACCTATCTGCTGTGCCGGTTTCCCCGGCAATCGTTTCAGCGGGGGAAACCGTGCTGCAAACGCGCGATCTCACCAAGATCTACGGCCAACGCCCCGCCGTCGATCACCTGAACCTCGCCGTGCGGCGTGGGGAGATCTTCGGGTTTCTCGGCCCAAATGGCGCGGGCAAAACCACGACCATCCGCATGCTGCTGGGCTTGATCACGCATACAGATGGGGAAGTAACCATCCTGGGGCAAGATATGGCAGCCCACCGTGCTGAGGTATTGCCCCGCGTGGGCGCGCTCATCGAAAGCCCGGCACTTTACCCCAACCTGAGCGGGCGTGGCAACCTGCGCGCCTTCGCTGATATCACCGGCGTGCCAGCCACGCGCCTCAACCACGTGCTGGAGCTGGTGGGACTGGCAGACCGGCAGCGCGACCGCGTGCGCGCCTATTCGCTGGGGATGAAACAACGCCTGGGCATCGCCATCGCCCTGCTCAACGATCCCGATCTGCTGGTGCTGGACGAACCCGCCAACGGGCTGGACCCCGCTGGCATCGTGGAGATGCGCGAGATGTTGCGCGGCCTGGCAGTGCAGGGCAAGACCATTTTCATTTCCAGCCATGTGCTGGCTGAGGTGCAACAACTCTGCACCCGCGTCGCCATCATCAATCTGGGCAAACTCGTCACCGAAGCGACCATTGACACGCTGGTGCAGGGCAACGGCGAATTCGCCGTGAAGGTGGAGCAAGCGGAGGCAGCATTGGCATTGATTCGCCAGCAGCCCTGGGGGAAAACCGCCTATGTAGGCGACGATGGGCTGATCTACACCCCGGCCCCTGAGCAGCGCGGGCGCAACCTGGCCCAGTTTTTGGTGCTGGCCGGCTTCGCTCCGGATGCGCTGAGCATGCGTCAAGAGAGCCTGGAAGATGTCTTTTTGCGCCTGACCGGCGCGCCAGAAGGAGGAACACACTGATGCACCTGACTCCCGCTCTTTCCGCGCCGGCCATTGGTCCCGGCAAAGCCACTTTTCCCGGCATCCTGCGCAGCGAACTCTATAAGGCGTTGCGCCTGCGGGCCATGCCCATCGGCGCGGTGCTGGTGATCATTCCCTCCATTCTGACAGCGCTGTTTTTGCTGGCATCGAACTACGTTCCAACCTCGCTGGCAGCCATTCCCCCCACGCAGAAAGGGGCTGAGGGCTATTTCATTGAGTCGTTGTTTGAGCATACGTTGGAGCTCATCCGCGATTTCAGCGGCATCTTTCTGCTGGTGCTGGCCGTGCTGGTGGTGGGGCAGGAATTTCAGAACGGCACCATCCGCGTCATTCTGGCACGCGGGGTGGATCGCACGCAATGGCTGCTGGCGAAGGTGCTGACGCTCTGTGGCATCGCGCTGGGGATGATCGCCGTCTATCTGGCGGTCATTTTTGCGCTGACCTATGTCGCCATCGCGCATGCCACAGGGGGAACGGCAATCTTCCAACATCTGCCGCAGACCTTTGGGTATGATATGTGGATGTATGTCGTCAGCACCTTGCTGAACGCAGCGGCAACCATTATGATGGCGGTAGCGGCGACGATCATCGGGCGATCACTGATGTTCGGCATCGGGGTGGCGCTGATCTTTTTCCCCGCCGATACGATATTGGTGACGATTTTCGGCGCGTTCAGCCATGTGTTCAACAGCGACTTTTGGACGAGTGCCACCGGCTATCTGCTGGGGCCGTCGCTCAACGCCCTGCCGATCTCGTTGATCATCGGCAATCACATGACGCCGGATTCCGCGCTGCGCGTCGCGGTGGATGGCACCGTTCCAGATGTCTTTTATGATGGCACGCACGCGGTGCTGGTCGTCCTCACATATACCGTAGTATTCGCCGCCATCAGCATCATCCTGTTGCGCCGGCGCGACGTGCAGGAATAACTATCAAGGAGCAGCGGCATGAGCAATCAAATTCGACGCCTGTGGGAAAGCCTGCGCACGCGCATGACCCTTTCCTATGTCGCCGCAACAATAGCGGTGGTGATTGCGCTGGAAGTCGTCTTGCTGCTGCCCCTGCTAGGCGCGATCTCCACGCAGATCAGAGACACCGTGATCCCCGAAGCCGCGCGCCAGGTGGCACAGAAATACGCGCTGCTGGCGGCGGTGCAGGGGCGCGGCGCGGCGCTTGATCCCGCTGCCACCTTTCAGCCAGGGCAGCCCGGCACGCTCTCGTTGCCCGGTCACACGTGGGATATCGGCCACGCGCCCTATTATCCCACGCTTTCATCGTCACCGAAGATGTTCGTGATGGTGGTCACGCCGGACGAGCACGTGCTGGCCAGTTCCTATCCCGCGCGCTTCGCCGCCCACGCCGCCATCGCAGAAGTGCTGCCGGCGCGCGTGCAGGAAATCGCTGCTGCATTACATGGACATGCTTCTGCGGGAAAGGATGGTATGGGAGCGCATGCTGTCACCTATGCCGCCGAACCGATCTGGAACTGGCAAAAGCAGCCGATGGGCGCAGTCTATGTCGAGATCTCCAGCACGTTTTTCACCGCCAGCGACATCTGGCACACGCTCTTCCTGGCGCTCTCCATCACTGGAACGCTCTTGCTGGTCAGCATGATCCCCATCGGCGTGTTGTTTGGCGTGCTGACCACGCGTGGCACCCTGCGGCGCATCCGTCATCTCGCCGATGCCACCAGCCGCTTCGCCGCCGGGGATCTCGCCCAGCGCGTGAGCGTGCGCGGCCACGACGAGATCAGCCAGCTTGAAGATCACTTCAACCGGATGGCGGCGCAACTGACGGAAAACATCGCACTGCGCCAGGAACTCGCCAGCCAGAATGCGCGGCTGGCCGAGCGCGGGCGCATCTCGCGCGATCTGCACGACAGCATCAAGCAGCAGGTCTTCGCCATCGGGCTGCAACTGGGCACGGCGCTTTCGCTGCTGGAACGCGATCCCGCGGTCGCCGTGCAGCACGTGCGGCAAGCCGACGCGCTGGCACATCAGGCACAACAAGAACTGACAACGCTGATCCACGAATTGCGCCCGCTGGCCTTGCAGTCACGCGATTTTTCCGCCGCGCTGCACGACTATGTGAATGCGTGGGGGCAGCAGCATGGCGTGGCGACGCAGGTGCAGATGCCGGAACGCCTCGCGCTGCCGGGCACAGTGGAAGATAGCCTGCTGCGGGTGACGCAAGAGGCGCTGGCCAATGTCGCCCGCCACAGCCAGGCGCGTCAGGTGCAGGTGACGCTAACGGAGGGAGATGATCAGGTCACGCTGGCCATCGCGGACGACGGGCAGGGCTTCACCGTCACAGATAGCCCCAGCAACGGCGTCGGGCTGAACTCGATGCGCGAGCGGATGCAGGCGCTCGGCGGCACGGTGACGGTGTTGAGCGCGTCCGGCCAGGGAACGCGCATCCTCGCGCAATGCCCGCTCCATGCCGCCGGAATAGAAGGAGTTGAGCAACATGGCTGAGCCGATCACGATTTTGCTTGTGGATGACCACAGCATTGTGCGCCAGGGCGCGCGAGCCTTCCTGGAAGCGCAGCCGGACCTGCATGTGGTGGGCGAAGCGGAATCCGGCGAGGAAGCCGTAAGGATGGTGCAAGACCTCATCCCCGATGTGGTGCTGATGGATCTGGTGTTGCCGGGGATGAACGGCATCGAAGCTACCCGCGCCGTGAAAGATCTCAGCCCGCGCTCGCAGGTGGTGGTGCTGACCTCGTTTTACGACGACGATTATATCTTCCCCGCATTGCGCGCCGGTGCGATATCGTACACGCTCAAAGATATCCACTCAGCGGAACTGGCGGAGATCGTGCGCAAAGCGGCGGCGGGCGAATCATCCTTGCATCCCCGCGTGGCGGCGCGGGTGATTCAGGAAGTGCGCGAGGCCAGGCCGCCGGTGCCCGCGGCGTTCGTAGACCTGACGGAGCGCGAGCTGGAGGTGCTGCACCTCATCGCTGAAGGCTGCTCTAACGCCGCCATCGCCGAAAAGCTGGTGTTGAGCGAAAAGACGGTCAAAGGCCATGTGAGCAACATCCTCAGCAAGCTGCACATGGCCGACCGCACCCAGGCCGCCGTCTTCGCCTGGCAAGAGGGGCTGATCAATCGCGGCTAACTGATGATAATCTGCGCCTCGGCGGTGACTTCACAGGCGACGGAATTGGCGATGAAGCATTCTTCGTGGGCGCGCTCCACCAGTTCCCGCGCCAGCGCGGCATCTGAGCCGGCGGCGATGGTGATGACGGGATGCAGCGTCACCCGCGTCATGCGCAGCTTGCCCTCGCGCACCGCCAGCTCGCCCACCGCGTCATCTGTGTAAGCGAGCACCTGCACGCCATGCCGCGCCGCCAGATACAGATAGCTGAGCATCTGGCACGTGGCCAGTGACGCCGTGAATAGCTCCTCAGGGTTCACTCGCCCCACGTCGCCCCCAAATTCGGGTGCAGCGGAAGCTTCCACCGGCGGGCGACCGGCGAAGGTGATGCGCGTCGCGCGGCTGAAGGTTTTCGCATCGGTGACAGGGCCATCGACGGCACCCGTCCATTCCACCTGGCAACGATAGTGATGCGGCATGGCGTGTTTCCTTTGTTTTGTGTAGATGTCACCCACACTATATCTCATGCTCACACGATGAAGGTCGCCTGTGTCGCTGTGTTGACGGTTGTTTGAGATGCCTGCATACTCATCATGGTACTATGATCGGGCAAAGCTCTTTTCAAAAGAGGAGACGGACGATGACGATCACTTCCATCAATCCAGCGACGGAAGAGGTGCTGGCGGAATTTCCAGAGATGATGCCTGAGCAGGTGAACGACATTCTGGATCAGGCACGGGCGGCGTATCGCCGGTGGCGGCAAACCAGCTTCGAGCAGCGTGCCGGTCTCATGCGCCAGGCCGGCGCATATCTGCGGCAAAATAAAGCACGGTTGGCAGGGCTGATCACGGCGGAAATGGGCAAGCCCATCGTCGAAGCCGAAGCTGAGGTGGAAAAGTGCGCCTGGAACTGCGACTATTATGCCGACAACGCGGCGCGCTTCCTGGCTGACGAACCCATCGCCACCAATGCTCGCCAGAGCTTCGTGGCTTTTGAGCCGCTCGGCACGGTGCTGGCGATCATGCCCTGGAACTATCCGCTATGGCAGGTGATGCGTTTCGCCGCGCCCGCCCTGATGGCTGGCAACACGGCGGTGTTGAAGCATGCCAGCAGCGTCTCGCAATGCGCCCTGGCCCTCGAAGAAATCTTCCGCGCTTCGGGTTTCCCAGAAGGCGTTTTCCGCACGTTGCTGGTGTCATCCGGCGCGGTCGAGGGGATTATCAACGATCCGCGCATCGCGGCGGTGACGCTGACCGGCAGCGATGTTGTGGGTAGCCTGGTGGCGCGGGCAGCGGGCGAGGCGCTGAAAAAGACCGTGCTGGAACTCGGTGGTTCGGATGCCTTCATCGTGCTGGAAGACGCTGATCTGGCCGGAGCGGTCCAGTTCGCCGTGAAGTCACGTTTCCAGAATACCGGCCAGAGCTGCATTGCCGCCAAGCGCTTCATCGTGGTGGAATCCATCGCGCCGGAGTTCGAGCGCCGCTTTGCTGCGGCGGTGGGCGAGTTGCGCGTGGGCGATCCCACCCAGCGCACGACGCAGCTTGGCCCCATCTCGCGCGGCGATCTGCGCGACGAGTTGCATCAGCAAGTGCAGGCATCCCTGGCGCAGGGGGCCACGTGCCTGATCGGCGGCCAACCGCTCAGCGGGCGCGGTTATTTTTACGCGCCGACGGTGCTGGGCAATGTCACGCCGGAAATGACCGTCTTCCGCGAAGAGACGTTCGGCCCGGTCGCCGCTGTCATCCGCGCCCGCGACGCCGCGCACGCCGTGGAACTGGCCAACGATTCCAACTTCGGCTTGGGCGGCAACCTGTGGACGCAAGACATCCAGCGCGGCATCGACCTGGCGCGCCAGATCGAGAGCGGCGCGGTTTTCATCAACGGCATGACGGCATCCGATCCGCGCCTGCCCTTCGGCGGCGTGAAGCGCAGCGGCTATGGCCGCGAGCTGTCATCCTTCGGCATCCGCGAGTTCGTCAACATCCAGACCATCTGGGTCGGTCCAGCGCATTGACACTCTGCCTGGGCGAAAGCCGCAGCAGATTCTTGGTTCAGCCAGCGTGCTTACCAGCCAGACTCACACCTGACTGGCAGCGGCACCTCTGTCCCCAAGCGTTGCACCAGTTCGCGACTGGCCTGTTTCCCTGTGCCCCAGGGTACAGCAAGG
>JAJPKG010000401.1 GCA_021323815.1 Pseudomonadota bacterium | reverse complement strand
GCCGACCGACTCCACGCCGATGAGACCGGCGGTGAGGCCGACCACGCCGCGCAGCAGTTGCCGGCGACTGAGGCCCTGCCGCGCCAGTTCGGCGCTTTCCGCGCCGCCGCCCGACAGCACCTCATATTCCTGCGGTGTGCGGGTCGATTCTTTATCTGAAGATGCCATGTTTGCTTGCCACCTTTAGAGGTTGAAGAACTCGCCCTGCCAGGGCCAGACCCACTGCCAGCCGCCGCCGCGGAAGAACGAGCCGATGACGGTAATGATCGCAAAGAAGACGACGAACATCGTGAAGATGGCGATGGCCAACTTGCGATCATTGAACGCGCGACTGGGATTGTTGTCGATATACGGAACGGCTGCGAGGCCGGCCAGCACAAAGCCCGGCAGCAGCACGCCGGCCAGGGTCGGCGGGAAGTAGTGCAGCAGTTCTTGCAAGCCCAGGAAGTACCAGGGCGCTTTCGCCACCGCCGGCGGCGGGAAGTTGACATTGAAGCGCACTTCCAGGGGGGCGTTGATGGCCAAGCTCACCACAGTGAGCATCACGCTCATCAGCACCGCCGCCAGGAACTCGCGGATCAACAGGTGCGGCCAGACGAAGACGGAATCTTCAAGCTGCTTCTCGACGCGCGTGATGGCTTCTTGCTTCACGACCGCCAGCGTGCGGTAGCGCTTTTGCGCCGAAGAAGGTGAGGTTGTGGTCGCCATTGCGCAATTCCTTCCTCTGTGACTGATGGTTCATGCCTTACGGCGGGATGGGAATAGGGCGCGATCAATTGCGCTCCTACACGACCGTCCCTACGGCGCTTCGTTCAACTCCACTTCGCTGCGCGATGGGGGCGGTGGGCCGGCTTCGCCGCCATCCTTGCGGATGCGCCAGAAGTGGACGGCCATGAACACCGCAGCCACCAGCGGTAAGAAGAGCACGTGCAGGGTATAGAAGCGAATCAGCGTATTTTGCGTCGGATATTGGTCGAGGCCGCCGATCAGGGTGCGGTGAACCGCGTCGCCGATGACCGGAGCATAGTTGGCCATGTTCGAGCCGACCTGGATCGCCAGCACGCCGATCTGGTCCCAGGGGAGCAGATAGCCGGTGAAGCTGAGAAGCAGGGTCAGCAGGAAGAGCACGACGCCCACGACCCAGTTGAACTCGCGCGGCGGCTTATATGCGCCGTGATAAAAGACACGAATCATGTGCAGCGACACCGAGATGACCATCAAGTGCGCGGCCCAGCGGTGCATGTTTCTGGTGATGGCACCAAAGGCGATGGCGCTCTGGATGGTCTGGATGTTCCCATACGCCTGCTGGTCGGCAGGGATATAATAGAACATCAGGAAGACGCCGGTAATGGTCAGCACCAGGAACAAGAAGAACGAGATGCCGCCCAGGCACCACGTGTAGGTGATGCGCATCGCCTGCCGGCTCACCTTGACGGGGTGCAGATGCAAGAACACGTTGCCCATCATGATGAGCGACTGATTCAGGGGTGTGTCGGGGTAACCATGCCGGAAGATCGACCGCCAGATCTGGCTGCTCTTGACCGATGCCGTCACCTGGTCAAGAACCCCGCGTTTTGCTGACGTACCCAAAGGTAGCCTCCCTCAAGAGATAAGCCGGATGTGGCCAGGCTGCGCGCGAGATGAGCGTGAACGGGAACGCGCAGCACAAACGATTCGCTGCAAGAGTCTTATCTTTATCAGTGTACGCCACGCCGTCATAGGGATGCGTCAGGCGGACACCCGATCCTCTGTCAGGACTTCCTTGACGAAAACCGTGCCAGAGCAGTGCTGCTGAGGTTTGGGGAAGAGCATGACATGTTTCTCATATCCAGTATAACGCGCCGGGGATGCAACCGCAACGTTGCCTCGCGCATGCCCCCCATTTTGGTGATGAGTGGTTGGCAGATCTCCCAATGGGAGATGCTCGCCGGGCACCACCACCGGGAGCTAAACCTCCCGGCTCGACATTGCCAACCCCTCTGGGCTATGGGCAGGGGACATGGTTTCACAGGGCAGAGTAAGCGTCTGGCAAAACGGACATGGCATGCCGCGCCCCTACGGAAAGGCCGGCATGATTGTGCCGATTGGATGATTCCCTCATTCCCCCAATGCCATGACGGCATCGATGAAGCGCTTGCCGCGTTCCTCGAAGTTGACGAACATGTCATGGCTGGCGCAGCCGGGGGAAAGCAGCACCACCTCGCCGGGGCGCGCGGCTTGGGCCATGACCTCGACGGCAGCTTCAACGCTGGGCACCTGCACCACCTCTTCCAGCCGCACTTCTTGTGGTGGGGTTGCCGCCCGCGCCGCTTCGATGGCTTCCAGGATGAACGGGGTGGAAACGCCCATCACCGTCATCACGCGCACACGCCGCACGATCTGTGCCGCAAATTCCTCCCAGGGCAGTTGTTTGTTCTTGCCGCCGGCAATCAGCAGAATGGGCGCGTCGAAGGTGCGCAGCCCGGCCAGCGCCCGGCTGGGCGAGGTGGCGATGGAATCATTGTAATAGCGCACGCCGCGCCGCTCACGCACGAATTCCAGCCGGTTGCGCACCCCCTGAAACTCGCGGATGATCTGCGCCAGTGTTTCCGGTTGCGCGCCCGCCAGCGACGCTGCCAGGCTCGCCGCCAGGATGTTCTCGACGTTGTGCGCGCCCAGCAGCGGGGTTTCGTCGATGCCGCAGATGCGCGCCGGAGCATGACCGGGCAGGCGCAGCCAGAACGCGCCGTCGCGCACATCAGCGCCTGCTTCCACCTGCTGCAACCGGCTGAAATGCAGCACATGGGCCTTCGTCACCTGGGCGGCGTCGCGCGAGGGGGCATTATCCAGATTGAGGAGAGCATAATCATCTGGCTGCATGAAGCGCACCATCTGGCGTTTGGCTTCCACGTAGCGCTCGAACGTGCCGTAGCGGTCCAAGTGGTCCGGCGTGACGTTGGTGATGACACCGATGTGTGGACTGGAATGCAGCCGCGCCAATTGCACTTCGCTGATCTCCAGCACCACCACGTCTTGAGGGGTGAGCGAGCCGATCTCGTTGATCAAGGGAACACCCAGATTGCCGCCGACCAGCACGCGCCGCCCACCTTGCGCCTGCAACATCTCGCCCACCAGCGTGGTGGTGGTCGTCTTGCCCGCGCTGCCAGTGATGCCGATGATCGGTGCCGGCGACCGCTCGAAGAGCAATTGCGTATGGTTCGAGATGATGGCCCCGCGCTCCGCAGCTTCCGCAATGCCGGGCAACTTGATCTCGAAGCCGGGCGAGATGCCGGGACTGACGAAGATGACATCGGCATCGGCCCACGCTTCGGGGGGGTTGCCCCCTGCCACCAAGCGCACCGGCACGCTGAGATCCGCCACCGAAGCCAGCATGCCGGTCAGTTGCTCTTCGCTGCGGGTATCTGTCACGGTGATGCTTGCCGCGCCCTCGTTGGCCGCGAACCGCGCCAGCGCGGCGCTTTCCACCCCGAACCCCACCAATGTAATCTGCTTGCCGCGCAACTCGGTCGCGTGTGCTGTCATATTGCCTCCCAGTGGATCTGCTTTTTCAGGTTCCATTGTATCGCATGAGGCGAGAACTGATTGACCAGACAAGATATCATGCTTTCGTCTTGATAGCATCCTAGCCCCGAAGGGAGGTTCCGTTCTGAGCCGGCAGGTTTAGCTCCCGGCTTCTTTGGCGGGAATTGAGGTCATATCTCGCGCGAGCAGGGCCATCAGATCGGGCAGGCTGGTTGCGAGGGTGGCACCAGCACGGGCGAGATCGGCGTAAGCTGATGCGCCGGCACCGTCAGCGTAGTCGCGTTCGGCGATGTGCACAGCCAGGGCATCGGGCAGGGGGGTGATGCCGGGATCAGGCAGGCCAGGCTCGAAAAGCCACACGCGCGCGCCAGTGGCCAGGGCATCACGGGCGGCGTGCAACAGCGCCACATTGCCGGGACCGATGGGGATGGGACAGATGATGACGCGCCCTGCCTGGCGCATGGCAATGAACGTTGTGGCCTGGCCGGCCTCGCTGACGGGCGCATAGGGCGGCT
>JAJPKG010000016.1 GCA_021323815.1 Pseudomonadota bacterium | reverse complement strand
TGCCGAACTCCAGTCCGCGAAGGCGGACTTTGTGACCATCAGGCCCTTAGGCGCGGTTTTAACCGCCAGCTCGATCTATCATTCTGCATTTTCCGGCACAGGGTCATAGACACTGCTGATGTGCGGCCCATATCCGACGGATTGCGCCAGATGTAAGGTCCCACACCGCCTCGATATGGCGGCGCAGCAGTTCGCGATCAGTCATGATGGCAGCTTCTTTGTTGAATACATCCTCACCATCCAGATAGATACCGTGAGCGTCAGCATCACCAGCAGCACAGCGGTGAGCATGTTGGGCAGCAGAAAGCGCCCATATTCCGCGAAATCAGCGCGATCAAAGCGGACACTGGCAAACGGTGAACCGGCAAAAGCATGAGGTGCCGCGAAAACCGCGCTCGCCAGCGACAACATCCCTGTTGTGCCCGCAGTTATTTTTATGAACAGCCGGTTTTTGAACCGTACATCACCAAACATCACGATGAGTTCACCCATCATCACCCCGCCACAGAAGATCGCAATGAAAAACAGCGGCGTAAACGAATTGGGCATATCGAGTCCCATCAAAACCGCACCTTTCTTTTGGGGCGGAGAAATCCCGCACCTCCGCACTGTAGGGGCGCGATTCATCGCGCCCAACCACGTGCCCTGCGATCACGTTTCCTCGCAGCCCATCGGGGTTTCTTTTCCGAGCCGGGAGGTTTAGCTCCCGGCGGCCCGGCCAAGCGTGCTCTCGCTCCCAGCAGGCTACCTCACGCCTTCCAACTCATCGGGTAGCTTGGATCGTCCAACTCGCGGGCTGCCTCGGTATATAGCAGCGGGCGGAAGGTGTCGATCATCACCACCAGCTCGTCGGTATAGTCTTTGCCGATGCTCGCTTCCACCGCGCCCGGCTGCGGCCCATGCGCGATGCCGCGCGGGTGCAGCGTGATGGAGCCTTCCTCGATGTTCTTGCGGGCGGCATAGTTGCCGTTGACGTAATACATCATCTCGTCGCTGTCGATGTTGCTGTGGGCATAGGGTGCCGGCACCGACAGGGGATGATAGTCCAGCTTGCGCGGCACGAAGCTGCACACCACGAAATTCGGCGCTTCAAAGGTCTGGTGCGTGGGCGGCGGCCCATGCACGCGATAGGTGATCGGCTCAAAATCCGCGATGTTGAAGGCATAAGGATAGAGATAGCCATCCCAGCCGACAACATCCAGCGGGTGGAAGTCATATTCGTAGGCCATCAGCTCACCGTTGACCTTGATGCGCACCTCATAGGTCTGCTCGCCGGTTTTGCCACTGGGATTATTGTTCGGCAACTCCATCGGCAGGCGGAAATCGCGCTCGCAATAGGGCGAGCTTTCCAGCAGTTGCCCGAAATTGTTGCGGTAACGCTTCGGCGGCAAGATGCTGCCCCCGAACGCTTCCACCACCAGCATGCGCGTCTCGTCCGTCATCGGCACCACGCGATACGTCGTGCCACGCGGGATGATGAGGTAATCGCCCTCTTCGTAAGGCAACAGGCCAAAGGTCGTCTCAAGCTGGCCCTTGCCGTTGTGGACGAAGAGCATCTCATCGGCCATCGCGTTGCGATAGAAATAGGCCATCTTCTCGCTGGGGCGCACCAAGCCGATGGTGAGGTCCTTGTTGAACATCAGCACCTTGCGCCCACCGACAGGATCGCCCTCTTTGGGCAGCGCTTTCGTCTTGAAATGATGGTGCCGATGATCTTCCTGCTCCCACACCTTGTGCTCGATCTTCCCCAGGCTGCGGAAGCCGCTCACCCGCGTCGGCGGGAACTGGTGATAGAGCAGCGAGGCCATGCCGACGAATCCCTCTTCGCCGAACAATTCTTCCGTGTAGAGCGTACCGTCGGGTTTGCGAAACTGCGTGTGGCGTTTGTGCGGCACCTGCCCCAGGCGATGATAACTGGGCATAACGTTTACCTCCTCTGTGTGAGGAAAGGACGAGACGCGAAGGACGCAAAGTTTCAAAAGAGACACGAAGATGTTGAAGAGCGAGCCTTCTTGTGAGGGCCATGAAAAACGACTTCCTGTTTCTTCGCCACCTTCGTGATCTTCGCGTCTCGTCCTGTTATCCTTTGCTACTCGACAGCGCCTTGCAGGGCTTCGGGCTGCACGCGGGCATCTTTCTCGCGTTCCAGCGCCTCAAAGAGCGCCTTGAAGGTGCCGGTGCCGAAACCACGCGCCCCGCGCCGCTGGATGACCTCGAAGAACAACGTGGGCCGGTCTTCCACAATGCGCGTGAAGATTTGCAGCAGATAGCCCTCGTCGTCGCCGTCCACCAGAATGCCCAGTTGCGCCAGCGGGCCGAGGTCGGGGATCTTGTCGAGATAGGCCTCACCCTTGATCGGCTGGCCCAGTGGGCCGAGTGTCTTGCGCCCCTCGCGCATCAACTCGTGCAGGTGATCTTCCAGATCGGTGTAATAGCGCAAGACCGGCGGCAGGAATTGCACGCCCTGGGCCTGCATCTGCGAGACGGTGGCCACGATGTCATCGGTGCGCAGGGCGATGTGCTGTGCGCCGGGACCGCAGTTGTAATACAGATACTCGTCGATCTGCGACTTCTTCTTGCCTTTGGCCGGCTCGTTGATGGGAAACTTGATGTAGCCGTTGCCGCTCTGCATCACCTTCGACATCAGCGCGGCATATTCCGTCTTGATGTGCTCGTCGTCAAAGTGGTCGCTGAGGGTGAAGCCCATCACGTCTTCGTACCACTTCACCCAATAGTCCATCTTGCCCAGTTCCACGTTGCCCACAATGTGGTCAATGCGCGTCAGGCCGGCGTTGTTGGGGCGCGGCCCCAGCACCTTCGGCGGCGCGGTGAAGCCCGGCAGGAAGGGACCATGATAGTTCTTGCGCTCGATGAAGCTGTGCACCACGTCGCCATAGGTGGCGATGGTCGAGCGAACGATGTAGCCGTTGCCATGTGGATCCTCGATCTTGGTCGGCTCCATCACGCCCACCGCGCCGCGCTTGGTCGTTTCGACATAGGCTTTCTCGGCATCGTCCACTTCCAGGGCGATGTCTTTCACGCCGTCGCTGTGCTTTTTGACGAACTCCGCGATGGGGCTATCGGGCTGCATGGCCGAGGTGAGGACGAAACGAATGTCGCCGCTCTTGAGCATATAGCTGGTGCGGTCCATGACGCCCGTTTCCAGGCCGGCATAGGCGGCGATCTCCATGCCGAACGCATGGCTATAAAAGAAGCTGGCCTGGCGCGCGTTGCTCACATAAAACTCGATGTGATCCCAGTCATTGATCGGGAGAAAATCTTCTGCCATCGTGTCCTCCTGCAAGGCTGCGGGGCTGCGCTCGCTGTGCAAACGGCAGAGGAGGGTGACTCCCCGCGAAACCCC
>JAJPKG010000415.1 GCA_021323815.1 Pseudomonadota bacterium | reverse complement strand
TCGCTTCTTCCAAACCAGTTGGGGATTGTCGATCATGCAGGTGGTCGGGGGTGGCGCGCTCGTCTTTGCCGCCGCGCTGCTCTTTGGCAATGCATGAGATTCTAGTCAACAAGTCCTCATAGAGTGACAAAAACGCAGAGGTATGTTAAAAAAGAGGCATAGCTCTGCGCTGCATGCTCTGGATGGTTCAGCGCGGCGCATTCCAATCAAGAAAGCGATGCAACCAGGGATGCCGGAGAAAGCCGATTCCACCAGCCAACAGGGTGCCGTTCCGCCCTCCACCCAGTGGCATTTGGATGCCATGAGCGTTGAGGATACCATGCAGCACGCTGCCCCGGATGCAACGCTCAAGCGCGAGCGGACGGGGCCAACGCGCGCTGCGGCTCCCCCCACGCTCACGCTGCCCGCCATTCCCAAAGAGATGACGCAGCCGCAGATGCCGGCGATCCTCTCGCCACATCTGGTCAAGCCGGACAACGCGAAACTGGAATCGCATCCGACGCACCCCATCACGGTGGTGACGCCGGCGTTTCGTGCGCCCGGTCCGCGCGCCACGCCCTTGCCCTCGCGCCCCGGCGCGAAGGAGCGCAATCACCGCATCGCCCTTGCCGGCGCGCTCGTTGGCTTTCTGGCGCTGCTGCTGGCATTCGTTCCCGTCGCGCACGGCGCGGGCATCACCGCATCTCCCTGGTTTTCGCAGGCGAGTTCGGCGCTCTATCCCACGCCCACACCGGTGCTCTATCCCGAACACCCCATCGCTTCGGGCGTGGGCAGTTTCATCTGCACGGCGCTGCCCTTCGCGCGTCTGGTGCAGCAAGAACAAATCGCTGATGGGCTGCCGCACGTCTGGTATGTCTCGGTGATCCTGGGCCAGTGGGGTGTGGAGCACGGCTGGAACATTCCCGATTACACCGGCTACAATTGGGGCAACTCGTCGGCCATCCCCGGCTTCCCCGCAGTCGGCGGCACCAGCACGCCCGGCTCGCCCGCCGCCTTTGCTTACGCCTACACGCCGTTGCAAGGTGTCGCTATCTATGAGACGTTCACCAAAATGCGCTTTTATGTCGGTGTGTGGCAAGCATATCCCAATGGCCCCGTCGCGCAAGCCGAGGCACTGGGCCAGTCCCCCTGGGATGCCGGCCATTATGACGAGGGTGGTGGCATTCCAGGGCAGAGCATCATCAACGCGATGAACCAGTTCAACCTCTATCGCTTTGATAACCCCAACGTGTCGTGTTAGCCTCATTTCCTGCTCCCCTCCCTATCCTTCGGATAGGGAGGGGGAGATATGCACAACCTTCTTTAGCATGCCCCAACGGCCGCATTGTGAAATTCCTCACTCCCCTGGCTGGCTGTGTCGTGTATAATATGCCGCGTGGGAGGGTTGGTATTTTCATGAGCGACATCCGGCCAAACGTTGAGCGCGTGTTGCGCGCGGGACTCGCCAATGACGACCTGGCGCGCGAACTAGACATGGTATCAAAGGATCCAGACTTTGCCTCCTGTGCCGATCTGTGGGCACCTGAACTGTATAACCGCGATCCGCGCTTCTTCGCGCCGTTTCTGACGCGCAACCTCACATCTGCCCAGGCGGACGTGATTGCCGCGCTGCTGCCGCGCATCGAAGCCGATGGGCAAGAGGATCTGTTCACGGCACTCTATAAAGTGACGGTGAGTGAAGCCGCATGGAACAACGAATTGGGCGAGCTGGCGGCATCTGAGCAGAGTGATGCCGAGGTGAGACGGGCGGTGGAATGGCGCGCCGATGTGCCGTCGCAGTTCGCCCTGAACGAAGATGTCGCCGCCGCGCTCTATCGGCGCATTCCGGGAACCTTCGCGCGCCTGTTGCTGGCGCACGTGCAGCGCGGCTATGACTGGCAACTGGAACGCCAGCGCACCTATCACGAGTTGCGCCAGAGCGCGCTGGCACAGCACGACGACGCCGTATATTGGCAGTTGTTCCGCGCCTTCGCCACCCCCGACGAGTGGAAGGTGGAGATGTCGCGGCTGGCGCAGCAAAACCTGCCGGCGGAGCAGATCGTCGCCGCGCTGGAACAACGCCGCCTGGACGAAGTGCTGAATATGGACCCCGCCGCGCTGGTCATCTTCATCGACAACTATGGCGCGGCGCTCACCCCCTTCATCGACGCCAATCTGGATTGGTTCGGTCGCCTGCAAACCGATATGCTGCTGGATGCCATCGAGCGCGGCGGCGATCAGGCGCTTTTTCGGCGCGTCTTTTTCCGCTTTGCCGACGCAACGGCGTGGAATCGGCGCGTGCGTTCTCTGGTGCAAAGCACGAGCGATAACGCTGCTCTGGCGACGGCCCTGCAACGCTGGCAGCCCCCCACCAACCAGATCGCGCGTCGCACCTGGCCACTGGACCCCGATCTCGCCCTGACCCTCTATCAACGCGACGCTGGGCTGTTCCGCGACTTCATCTTGCAAACGCTCAACAATCCTGACATCCGCTTGTTCGATGAAGTGGAAGACACCGGCGACCAGGAGATGCTGGACGCGCTCACCTTCGCGTTTCTGGATCAACTCGCCACTCTCATCAGCACCAGCTTCCCCTATGCTGAGGAAGTGAGCATCAGGGATTTGAGCGACGCGCAGCGCGGCTGGGCGATGAACTGGGCGCAAGCGGTGAACGAGCGGTTTGATACGCTCTTCGCGCAATCTCCCACGACCTATACCCGCCACGCGGCGAATATCCTCAGCCGGGGCATCGGCGCTGCCTGGAAGTTGCGCGACGACGATGAGGCGAACCCCGTCGCGTATCTTTATCATCAGCATCGGGCGGCGTGGCTCGCGTCCAGAGCCTTGCGCGATCTGCTGGAAACGCCGGATGGGCCGACGTTCGAGTTCGCGCTGGATCTGCTGAGTGTGGGCGGGCCGGCTGCCGCTGACCGCGTGGCTGAAGCGGTGCCGGTCTTCACCGGATTCTTGCTGAGCACTGCCGGCGCTCCGAAAAAGCGCCGCGTCTTGCGCATTCTGGAAGCAGCTGCGGCCCAGAGCGCGCAGGCTGCCGCCGTGCTGGCACCCATGCTGCGCGAGATGATGGCCTTCCACAACGAGCAAAACCTGGACGAGCGCCTGATGGTCAGCTTCGTGCGCGCCCGCCACTACGCCGCTGCCCAGAGCGCGTGATGATCTGGCGAGTGTTAGAACATACCGTAAGCAATAGCCCGGAGGGGTTTGTCATTCCGAGCCGGGGGGTTTAGCCCCCGGCGGGCGCGCCGGACTGACCGCCGGCTCAATGGAGCATACATGATGGATATCGCTTTGCAATATGAACGCCCGACGGCGGTGGTGACGACAGCGGACGCGACGACGGTGGCGCTGGCCGCCAACGTGCTCCGCCCGCCTGTCGCTTTCCGTGGGCGCGTGCGCGATCCGCTGCGGCTGCGCCAGTTGTTGCTGGCCCAGCACGCGGCAGCCAACGCTGGAGCGCGGCCTATCACAGATGCCACCGTGCGCGCCACGCTCGACCCGGTGGTGACGGTGCAACCGGATCGCGTCGTTTTTGAGACGATGAGCAACGACGGTTCGTGCTATGCGCGCCTGACCGCCTCGATGGAAGCCTTCGAGGTCGAGGGCGAGATCCAGACCGGCACAACGAATATCGATTTCACCTGGGATCTGGCTCCGGCGCTGAACACCCTGCGCAGCTCGCATCCCACCACGCTCGCCATCGGCGGTGACGCGGGTGGTCCTGCCATTGACGGCTATGCCCGCGTTGCCGTGCTGCCGGATCCCTGGGTGAAAGGGTACTTGCAGGTGCAAGGCGCGCTGACGGCGCATCCCTTCACCATTGGCGCACGCCCGGTGGATATCGCCTCGATCATCGCCTTTCTGGATGAGCATTACACGCGCCGCTCGCCGCAGGGCATGCGCTACGTCTTGCAGCCGGGCGGGCCAATCGCGGTGGTGCTGGAACCCTGGGAACAGCGTTTCATCCTGCGCGGCACCCACTACACCGGCTTTGATCGCACGGTGCGGCTGTGGGGGCGCAAGCGGCTGAGCCTGCTGTCGCGCGTGCTGCCCTTCGCGGACCACGTCACCATCGCCATCCTGGGGCGCGGGCTGCCGCACGTGTATATCTGTCACTGCGGACCGTATCAATTCATGCTGGCGATCTCCGGCTGGACGGCGGATGATTGGACGATGGGCAGCGGCTTCGATCTGCTGGCGGCCTTTACCGGCGCAACCGCCGAGCGCACCAGCCGCGTGGCAGACTATCTGGCGGCGCACCCTGGCGCGCGGCGCGACGAGATCGCCGCCGGCGCGGGCACTTCCGCCACCGAAACAGAACAGGCGCTCTTTCAGCTCAGCCGCGCTGGTCGCGTGCTCTACGATCCCCTCAGCGGGCGCTATCAGGCGCGCGATCTGTTTGCCGAGCCGCTGGATCTGGAAGCGCTGTTCGTGGCCGATCCGCGCCTGGAAGCCGCGCAGGCGTTGCTGCAAAGTGGCAAGGTGCAGGTGCGCTCCATCACCCAGGGGGGATCGCGTGCCAGGCCGGAAACGCGCATCACCGCCGTCGTTCAGGACGATATCGAGTATACCGTGAAGGTGCAGGTGGATGAAAACGGGCGCTTGCGCTATGGTCGTTGCCAGTGCGCCTTTTTCCGCATGAATACGCTCACGCGCGGCCCGTGCGCACACATCCTGGCCGCGCGCCTGGCCTTCGACGCGCCCGCGACCGACGATGCGCCCGCGCAGATCTCCGTGCCCGCCGGAGTGGATGAGAGCGCTGCTGACGCGGATGAAACCGAAGAGGATGTGCCATTCTGATCCTGTGAATTATTACCAGTTGGTTGTAATGCTCTTGCAAAAGAGCGCTGACTTTGGTATACTGTCACCTGACAAGGAGCCGTAGCCTGGTTAGCCACTATGCTGCGATGATACGTCGCGGTGGACAATTCCGGGCATTTCCCCTTCGTGGGGAGCACCATGTTCACAAAGCGTGAACGCGGTGCTCCCCGCTCCAACGCTCGCGTGTAACCGGGCTGCGGCGCTCTGTCACCACAGAAAGATCCGGCTTTATGCAGAATTTCTTTCGTCGCCTCTTTCGCCGTCCTGCACCGTCGCGGGAATCCTCTTCCCAACCAGAGGCGCAGTCCTTCGTTCCCGATCATTCACCAGACACGGTTTCACCACAGGCCGGCGCAACGCCGGTGACGACGGCCAACGATACGCTCCCCCCGCCGGAAACCGTCCCTGCGCCGGCAGAACAACCGGCAGCGCCCGCCACTGCCACGCCGGGGGAGGCCGCATCGGCAGCGGTGCAGCAACAGCAGGCCGAGTTGCCCTTGCAAACGCCGGCGCAGGCGAAAGGGCCGGCGCAACTTGCCGCGACAGTGGTTCAGGCGGTGAAATCGGTTGTCGCGCCAGATGCGCTCATCATCAACGGCAAGCCGCAAACCACGAACGAGATTGCCCAGCGCCAGCAGCGCGACCGCTCGGCCTTCGGGGAAGATCTGTGGGGCATCAGCAACGATCAGCGCGCGGCTGCGCTCAACGCCGAAAAGTTGCAACGCCTGGGTCTGCCGGTGCTGGGCAGCGAGCAAGATCTCGCCGATCTGCTGGGGATCACCCTGGGGCGGCTGCGCTGGTTCACTTATGACAAAGCGGCGGACACCACATGGCACTACGTGCGCTATACCATTCCCAAGCGCAGCGGGGGCGAGCGCGTCATCCTCGCGCCCAAAGCGGAATTGAAGGCGCTGCAACGCAAGGTGCTGAGCGAGATCGTCGGCAAAGCGCCGGTCGCGCTGGCAGCGCACGGCTTTGTGCCGGGCAAATCCACCGTGACGAATGCGCGCCAGCATGTCGGCAAGCAGGTGATCGTGAAGCTGGATCTGAAGGATTTCTTCCCCAGCATCACCTTTGCCCGCGTGCGCGGCATGCTGATCGCGCTGGGCTATCCCTTCGCGGTGGCGGCGGCGCTGGCGCTGCTCTGCACGGAATATGACCGCGAGGAATTCGAGCGCAACGGCAAGCGCTATTTCATCAGCGTCGGCCCGCGCCATCTGGTGCAGGGCGCGCCCACCAGCCCCACGCTGGCTAACCTCGTCGCCTGGAACCTGGATCGCCGCCTGATGGGCCTGGCGAAGGCGCGCGGTTTCAGCTATACGCGCTATGCCGACGACCTGGTGTTTTCCGGCGACGACCCCGAAGCGGCGCGGAAGCTGCGCGTGCTGGCGGAACGCATCATTCGCGATGAGCATTTCGCCGTGAACCGCTCCAAAACCAAGATCTCGCGCCAGTCAGCCCGGCAGATCGTCACCGGCATGGTGGTGAACCAGCAGGTTGGCACGCCGCGCACCCTGCGCCGCCAATTGCGCGCTATCTTGCACAACGCCGAAAAAGAGGGGCTGGCCGCGCAAAACCGTGACCAGCGCAAAGATTTCGGCGCATATCTGCAAGGGATGATCGCCTATGTCAACGCCGGCAATCCCAAACACGCCGCGAAGTTGAAAGCCGATCTGGCGAAGATCCAGGGGAAATAAGCGAGGGTGCGGAGTGACGCGCCCTTATCTTCCGGGGTGTTCACCACAGCGCCTTCGCCCGGCGGCTGATGGGGGCCAGCGCCAGCAGCGCGGTGATGCCTGCAAACAGCGATGGCTGAGCAGGTGCGCGTGAGGCCACGCCGGAGAACGTGCTGGAATAGGTGTCCACCCCGTGCATCTGATTCAGCGGCCAATAGACAAACACCACTTTGCCGATGATGAAGCGTCTGTCCAGCGATTTCGTTCCCTGGTCCGCGATGCTCACCCCCAGCGATGCTGGATCGCGTGAGTCGTTGGTGCAGCCGGGCTGCCCGGTGCAGACCGAGCGATGATCATTCGCCACGAAATATTGGTCTTTGCCCAGCGTGACGCTGAAGGCGGTGGGATTTTCCGGCGCGGTTTTGTCCACTGTGATATATGGCTCATTGAGCACATGGCCGTTGACGCTCACTGAGGAGAGCTTGATCGTCACGGTATCGCCGGGAATGCCGATGATGCGCTGGATACGCTGCTGCTGGGTGTTCAACGGATCGTTGTAGATGATCACGTCGCCGCGCTCAGGCGAGCCGAAGACATACGAGAGCTTGCTGACGATCACCAGTTGGTTGTCTTTGAGCGCGGGCGACATCAGCCCGCCGGTGTTAACGCTGTAACTCTTGATGCCAAGTTGGATGACAAAGATGATGATCCCGACAAGCAGCACCACCTCGATGATCTCGCGAGCCAGGTGCGCCCGCTTCACGCGTTGTTCATATGTCTGCTGATTCATCATCATAGGGAAAAAAGCTCCCGCTGTGCATCGGTCTGGTGTGATGGATGCCTGGTTCGCAGATATCCGTCCCCCATTATAACATGAGATGAAAGCGATCCTGGCCATAATGGATGTGATATACTCAAGAGATTGGACCGAACGGGCGCATAAGAAGGGCGTTTCTTGCATTGAACTGTGAGGCATGGTGAATACGACATCCTGGTCTATGTCTGAGGCGCGGCAGGCGGAGTTGCGCCGCTT
>JAJPKG010000447.1 GCA_021323815.1 Pseudomonadota bacterium | reverse complement strand
TGGTCAACATGGCGACTTTACCCATACGCGACGAGACGCGCGTTGTAGCAGATAGCATCGGGTGCTCCGCGGACGATCTCGCGCTCAACGGTGGAGAGGATTACGAATTGCTCTTCACGGTTCGCTCAGAGCAGGCGGCGCGGGTCGCCGCCGAATTGCCGGCGGCAACGGGTACGCCCGTCACGGCCATTGGCACCATTCAGGCGGAAACCGGCCTCTGGCGAGATGACGGCGGCACGCTTTCGCCGCTCGCGCCGCAGGGATGGGATCACCTGCGAGCATCCGGCGCATAATTGTTGGGAGAAATTATCGTCATGTACGATCCAGAACTCGAGCAGATGGACGGCGCGATTCGCCACCTGGCCGACCGCGTCATCGATCTGGGAACGTATGTCGAGGAAATGTTCAAAAACGCGGTCTCGTTGCTGTTTTCGCGGGAATGGAGCAGCATTGTGAGCCTCTTTTCTTCCGCGCCCGATGTCGCGCCGGTGACGCTGGTGGGCGAGGCCATCCAACTGATCTCGCGCTATTCACCCACGAACGAGCGACTGCGCCAGGTGGTGACGCTGCAACAGGCGGCAGATGAATTCGGCGTGATGCTGGGGATCATCGGGCGCATCGCCGAGAAGAGCCGCGCCTTTGAAGACACGGTGGAAGATTTCTTCGCGCAACTCGGCCCCGAGGGCCAGCAGGCATTTTATAGGCTCATTCAATCCGCCCATATTCAACTGCGCGGCTGCATCATTGCGCTGAACACGCGCCAGGCGGTGATGGCGGCGAAAGTCATTGCCCAGGATAGCGTGCTGGACCAGGCCTATTTGCAGATGCAAGCCGCGACACGTGCCGCCATCATGGCAGATCCGCACCTGACGTTGGATCTGGGCCGCCTCTCGCTCATCGTCGCGGAGATCGAGACGCTGGGCAACCACGTCACGCGCATCTGCCAGCACATCGAGGCCATCTCGCAGGGCATGCCCCCCGCGCCGGGGGATACTATTCAGACGACCATGTTACCCGCCGTGTGATAGTTCTGCGAAAGGGCCGAGGCGCGCTTGCGCCCAGCGCAGCACCTCGGCCAGGCCGCGCCTTGCTCCCTGGCGCAAGGCGTCATCGAGATCTGCCGCTGTGAATTCATCTTCATCCAGCACCAGGCACACCCCATCCGCGCTCACCCACACATCCAGCAACAGATCGTCATAGATGATCGCCTCATCGGTGATTGTCGCCGGGCGCGTGATGTTGCAATACCATCCTTTGAGCGCGCCATCCGCTCCCCCCACGCGCATGATGTTGAACCACTGATCGGCATAGAAATATTCGGTGAAGCGATCACCCGGTGCAAAGATGACATAGCCGAGATCACGCGCCCCGTGCGCCCACCGCGCGTGAATGACCGCGCGATCCCCGCGCCGTTCCGCCAGTTCGCCGGCATAGACCACCTGCACCACGCCCGCCGCGTCCCGTTTGACGATCTGCATCCGCTGTGCACTCCTGCTCCAATGAATCTTCATCGCACATAGTGTATGACAATCGCCGGTTCTGCTCCCCTGCCACCTGATGCATTGCAACACAGGCACCAACCGACCTTTCGCGTCAAGCAGGTGAATGATGCTGGCATGAAAAGAGGCGGCGAGATAACTCGCCGCCCTTTATTGATATTGCTGATAGCCCGCTCATTCCCCCACGACCGGCACGCGCGCTGTCATCAGCCCCGGCAACGTGTCGTGGACGCGGATCTCGTTGAAACCGGCTTCCGCCAGCCACGACGCGATCTCTTTGGCGGAATAGCAGCGCGCGTCGGGGAAGTGCGCCATCATGTTCACCGAAAAGAGCGCGGCGCGGCGCGGGCTGGTGTGGTTGTCGTTGAGCAACACTTCTTTGATGGCCACGCGACCGCCCGGTTCCAGCGAGCCACGCACGCGCCACAGCAGGTCGCGGTTCTTGGTGGGGCCTTGCAGGTGCAGCACATCAAAGACCAGCGCCAGACTGAAATTGCGCGGCAACACGTCGTGGTGGAAATCGCCGGAGATATATGACATGCGACCGCCCAGGCCGGTCTGGCGCACCACTTCGTCAAAGACAGCGCGCACCGGCGGGCGGTCAAAGACGACGGCGTTGATGTGCTGGCCGCGCTTGCAGCATTCCGCCGCATAGCGCCCGCCGCCACCGCCGATATCCAGCACGCGCTTGGTGCTTTCGTCGGTGATGTCGAGTTCGTCAATCACCTTCGGGGCCATCGCCTGCGCTTCCAGGTCATACATCTGCGCCAGCTTGACCACTTCTGCCGAGGTGGGCGCGTAGATCGACTGCTTGCGACGGCCATAGCCGCGAATGACATGTTCCAGGTCGCCCCAGATATCCCACGATTGGTCGTCCACCCGCAGCCAATCGCCCATATATTCGGGGCGGCCTTCCACCAGATAGGTGTCGGCGACGGGGGTGTTGGCAAAGACCAGCTCGCCGGTGTGCGCGTCGATCTGCGTGTGCAACAGCTCCAGCGCCACCAGCGCGTTCAGCAGCACCTCGCACGCCTCTGGGTGCAGGCTCAGGCGCTTCGACAGATCTTGCGCCGACAGCGGATGCGCGGAAAGCGCGGTGTAGATGCCCAGCGAGACGGACGTGAGGAAGGTCTTGGTATCGTAAAAGTAGGCAAGGCGATAGATGATGTCTGGGGAAACGCCCCGGTTGCCTTGCGGGCTATCGTTCGCCATTGGTCAACTCCCAAGCTATGCCGCGCGCATGGCGCAAGCGCCGGCGCGAAAATATGCCGCATCCGTGTGGATGGTGTGTGTCGCATCCAAAAGTAGCATAGCCCAGGCGTTTCGTCAACTGGTTTGCCTGTTAGGGCTACATCTCACATCTCTGGCCGATGATGAATTTTCCTACCATGCAAAGGGAATACCCATCTCTTGTCTAATAATATGATAAAATCCGGCATCTAGTTCACGCGCAGGACCGGTATTGCCCACTGTCACTAGCCGAGGTCCACAATGAGTGAAAGTTACCACCAAAGTAGTTGAAGTTCCCTGACGAAAAGTTAGGATGTACCAGGGCTGATAACAATGGTTAGGACCACCCGTAAGAGGTGCCGGGGGTAAATGCAACACATCCTGATAAAGTCGCTCGACCGAATCAGTGTTGGTAATGTGCCATTGTTCAGGTTGAAGTCCATACTGAACAACAATAAGATTATCAGGACCTGACTGGCCACAACCGATCAAAAACGTTGGCAAGAGGATAAGCGCAAGTAGGCTGATGGTAAGAGCGCGAAGCATGATAGGACCTCCTAAAATCAGAGTTCGGTACGAGGTGGAACGCCCGAAGCTCATCTGCTCATCTGCTTCCAGCAGTTGAAAGGATGGCTCAGTTTCTCACCACACCAAAGGAAAATTCATCTCCTTCCACAGGAGCTGGTAAAATTGCTGGTCTGCTAACAGTGAGTGGTGATGAAAGATGACGATTCCGCTGGCTGGACACTCTGGCAATTGTGCTGTTGCGAGGCCCGAATTGCCGTGTCGGAAGGTCAAGAGATACCAATAACCATTACAATTCTTTGGCCCTACACCACCAGGGTAAGAAGGAAGATGTTGAATATCAGTGTAAAGTTGCTGTATCAGTTGTGCATTGGTTGACTGCCACTGTTGTATCAAATATTTGGCAGATGTATCCTGGTAGGAATCATCAAACACCGGATCATAGGGTACATGTGGATTTTTTCCTGGTCCGACCTGATATTGACTTACCATGAGCGTATCAGGTTCAGAATCCCCGCAGCCGGTAAGCAATGTTGGCAACAAGAGCAGGGCCAGGAGAGAAGCGAAAATCATGGCGCGCATGGCAGAACCTCCTGAGAGTGATAGGAAGATGCGGCACTGGAAGCCGATATTGTCAGGCTTCCAGTGAATGGAATAAAGAACTCAGTAAGGATACATGGTCCCCGCTGGATCGATGCCTGCATTATCGGTGTCACCAGGGCCGAGGGCATTACAAGCGCGCCATGCGATAGCCCAACCCGCGTTCGGTGAGGATGAGGCGCGGGTTGCTCGGCTCTTCTTCGATTTTGCCGCGCACGTGGCGGATGTGAACCTTGAGGTAATCGACCTCGTTGAGATATTCCTCGCCCCACACGCTTGCCAGCAGGGCTTTATGCGTCATCACGCGGCCCACGTTGCGCGCCAACTGCGCCAACAGGTTATATTCGATGGGCGAGAGGCGCACCGGCTGGCCGCGCACCGTCACCTCATGTGTGACGAAGTTGATGGTGAGCCAGCCATTGACGAACGACGGCATGCCCGATTCCGGCGACAACTGGCGGCGGCGCAGGGCAGCTTTGATGCGCGCCAGCAATTCCAACTGGCCGAAAGGCTTGGTGATGTAGTCATCCGCGCCCATCTCAAAGCCGCGCACTTTGTCCAGTTCTTGATCCCGCGCGCTCAGCATCATGATCGGCACTTCGGAACGCTCGCGCAACCGGCGGCAGACCTCATAGCCATCCATATCCGGCAGCACCAGGTCCAGCAGCACCACGTCCGCGCCCTTCGCGGCGAAAAGGCGCAGCGCCTCGGTGCCGGAGCGCGCCGTCAGCAACTCGCAATCCTTCAATTGCAGCGACAGGCTCAGCGTCAGCGCTTCCAGCAGATCGGGATCGTCATCGGCAATCAGTAACTTCATCGGTTTTCTCGGTTTCTAGGTTCGTCACCACGCAAACGGATTGCGGTTGGGACCGGCTGTTCGGCTCCTGTGTCCGCTCCATCATCTTCCGGCCCTGCCAGCGGCAAAAGACACCAGAACGTGCTGCCGCCCGCCGCGTTGCCTTCCACCCACAGGCACCCGCCATGCAGTTCCACCACCGAACGCGCGATGTGCAGGCCCAGCCCAGCCCCCGCGCTGCGGCGTTTGCCGGCGCTGCCACGCTGGAAGCGCTCGAAGATGTGCATGCGCTCTTCCGGCGGAATGCCGGGTCCGGTGTCGCGCACGCCGATGGCGACGGAAACGCCGGGCGGCTCCGGCCCGCAGGGTCCCTCGACATGCGCCGCTTCCGGCGCGGCTATGATCAAGGTGATCTCGCCGCCCTCCGGCGTGTATTGATGGGCGTTGGTGAGCAGGTTGCTCAACACCTGTTCCAGGCGCTTCGCATCGCCGTGAACGACGCACGATTCCAGTTGGATGTCGAGCGTCAGGCGCTGCGCTTTCATCTCGCACTGCGGCGCGATGTGTTGCGCCACACCTTGCGCCAGAGCGATCATATCACACGGGGCCAGGCGCAGCTCCAACTGGTGCGCGTCCAGCCGGGCGAGATCCAGCACGTCTTGCACGAACCCGCTGAGCCGTTGCGCGCTGCGATGGATGTTGCGCAACAGCCGCACCTCGGCATCACTCTC
>JAJPKG010000476.1 GCA_021323815.1 Pseudomonadota bacterium | reverse complement strand
TCTGCGCCGCCTGCACCAGCCGCGCCAGTTCATCCTCGAAAAGCAGATCCGGCAAGGGCGGCAAGGGCCGCGCCAGCACCAGCGATTCGGCCAGGTTTTCTTCCAGGATGCCATCTTGCGCCAGCCAGCCGAAGAAATTTTTCAGGAAGGTGACGCGGCGCGCAACGGTCTTGGGCGCGGGCCTGGCCTGGCTGCCCCATTTCAAGAATTGCAGCCAGCCCACCAGTTGCTCGCGCTTCACCTCGCCGATGGGAGTGTTTGCACCCAGATAGCGCGTCAGCAGGCGCAGATCCGACAGAAAGCAGTCGATGGTGTGGGTGGTGTGGTCGCTCAGCAACAGGTGATTGCGATAATGCACCGACAGCCCGGCGATGCTGGTGGTGGCGTCGATGGGCGGCAGCGGTGCCAGCGGATCCTCAAAGACGGGCGGCGACTCGTGAAATTCGGGAAATAGCCCGCGCTGTTCCACGTCCGGCTCGCGTTTGTTCTGTCCGCTCATCGCCGCCCTCCTCTGCTCTGTGCTATCGCTTGTGTGATGTGTCGCCTGATATTATAGCAGGGCCATATCATTCAGCCTAGCCCATGACCTGATCGGATGCAGGGCCGGCGGCGCGAATGCCCAGCAGGGCCAGCGCTTCGTTCGCGGCGCGCTCGCCGGATTGCAAAGCGCCGTCCATATAGCCGTTCCATTCCGTCGCTGTTTCGGTGCCCGCCCAGAAAAGCCGCCCGACGGGGGCGCGCAACGCCGGCCCAAAGGCGGACCACACGCCGGGGGGCATGTAGCCGGCATAGCAGCCGCGCGAATATTCCTCCGCCGCCCAGAATTGCTCGATATATTCCGTCGGCTGCGCGGCTTGCTCGCCAAAATAATGCCCCAGATCGCCCAGCACGGCGGCGCGGCGCTCGTTTGCGGAACGCGTGCTCCATGCCCGCGCCTCGTCGCCTTCGACGAACACCAGCAGCACGCCGGGCGTGCCGGAAGCTGGCGAATTATCGAAGACCGTCGCCGCCACGCCGCGATAATTCGTCACCTGCCCGGAAAGGCCGGCCTCGCGCCAGAACGGCGTCGGGTAGATGCAGTGAATCTTATAGACCGTTCCCATCGGCATGCGCTGCGTCAATTGATCGCGCAGCGCGGGCAGGGCCGGGGAATAGCGAATGCGTCCGGCCAGCACCGGCGGCAAGGCGATGATGGCGGCTTTCGCGCTGACCGTCACCTCTTCGGCCATGACGCGCACCCCGGCGTCATCCTGCGCGACGGCGTAAACGGGGGCGTTGCGGATGACGCGCTCGCCCAGCGCCGCCGCCATGCCGTTCGAGATCGCCTGCGCACCGGCATGGAAGCGCTGTTCCTGCGCGCCGCGCGTCACGCCCACCAGGTCATTCAGGCTGCCGGCGGAGTGGGTGTAAAACAGCACATGCAGCAGCGACAGGTCGCGTGGTTCGGCGCAAAAGATAGCGCGAATGGCAATAGCCAGCAGTTCCCGCGCCCCCTGTGTTTTGACGTTGGCTGCGATCCACGTTTCCAGCGTTTGCGCGTCCCATTCCGCCGCGTTGGGGGCCGTCCACGGGGCATCCAGCGGCACTTCGTGGGCCATCATGTTGAGCGTCAGCATGGTCTGCACCACTTCCATCGTCACTTTCGGGTCGATCAGGGGGATCGCGCCCGAATAGGTGTGCCGCTCGCCGTCAATATATTGGATGTTCTGGCCCACGTCATAGGTCGGGAAGGTCGTCACGCCCAGTTCCGCCGCCAACTTTGCCAGCCGCTTTTGCGTGGGGCCGATCCACTGCCCACCCATGTCGATCACGGTCTGCCCATCGCCGGCCAGGATGCTCCACGTGCGCCCGCCGACGCGGCTGCGCGCTTCCAGCACCAGCACATCCACGCCGAAACTGCGCAGGTGACGCGCCGCCATTAACCCCGCCAGTCCTGCACCCACCACGACCACTTCCGCGCTTCGTTCGCCACGATGCATCATCACCGCTGCCCCCTCATGTGTTCTTGTTGAGATGATATCACGTCTTGACTTTGCACCCCGTTTTCTTTTATAATGATTATCAAATAGGAATAATTCTAAAGAAGGTGTGCCATGCAACGTATTGAAGCCCTGGTGCAGCGCGTGCGCGCGCAGGGCGGCAAAGTGACGGCGCAGCGCATGCTGATCTGGCGCGCGCTGGAAGGCGACCAGACGCATCCGACAGCGGAAGATCTGTATGCGCGGCTCAAGCCGGTGCTGCCGGGCCTGTCGCTGGCGACGCTGTATAACGCGCTGAACGAGTTGGTGGAATGGGGCGAAGTGCGCCGTTTCGACGCCGGCGACGGCCACATTCATTATGATCCCGACTGTTCGGCGCATGCCGAGTTGGTCTGCTTGAAATGTCACACCATCATCGACGCGCCACAAGAGGTCGCGCCGCAGCCGGCCATTCCTGATGAAATTGCCGGCTATCGCATCTTGGCACGCTCAGAACAATATTTCGGCATCTGTCCCGCCTGCCGGGCAGCACGCGCATAAAGGAGATTGGTCCCGTGTCTTCCACCCCACGTGGTTTGCAAAGCACAATTGCTCGTTTGCTCGTGATCATGGGCCTGCCAGGCTATGCACGACGGTTAGATAGTTCCATTCCCGCGCCCGCGATGGGCGAGGATGAAGAGCAGCATCTGGTGTTGCGCGTGGTGCAGCCCGGTCTGGCCGGCCTGATGGACGGCTCGGTCTCGACGCTGGCACCGATCTTCGCGACGGCATTCGTCACACACCGGCCCATTGCCGCTTTTTTGGTGGGCATGGCGTCGGCGACGGGTGCGGGCATCAGCATGGCCTTTTCCGAGGCGCTTTCAGACGATGGCAAGCTGACAGGGCGCGGCAGCCCGCTCGTGCGCGGCATCATCACCGGCTTGATGACGTTTTTTGGGGGATCGTTGCACACGCTGCCGTTTCTCGTCTCGAACCTGCATCTGGCGTTGATCAT
>JAJPKG010000433.1 GCA_021323815.1 Pseudomonadota bacterium | reverse complement strand
CGACGCCATTCACCATGTTGTGCTCGTGCGGGACGCCGGGATGCGGCTGGGACGAGACGCGGACGGCCAGCACCGCCTCCTGACCGGGCTTAACGTACTTCGTGATGTCAAAGCGCCCGCGGATGAACGCGCCCTGGATCGTGCCCACCTGACTGCCGTTCACCCAGACTTGGGACGTAAAGTTGGCGCCGTCGAAATGCACCCACACCTGGCGGTGCGCGTAATCCTTCGGCACGGTGAACGTGGTGCGGTACCAGTATGAGGTTTTGTTCAGGCTCTCCGGGATGACGCTTTCGCGGTCGTTCTCGCCATACAGCGGCTCCGGATACACGCCGTCGTTGACCATGCTGGTGAGCACGGTGCCCGGCACGGTGGCGGCCAGCCAGCCCTGCGGCTGATAATCCTTTGCAGAAACGGTCGCTCCGGCCTGCGGCACTTTGGCTACATCCTGCAGCTGCCAGCCGGTGCCGATCTCCATCGAGGCGGGCGGCGCGCCCTGCGCCATCGCCGCTCCGCCGCCCATGACCAGAATCGCAAGTGCCAGCCGTCGTGCTATCCCGCGTGTCAACACCGTTCCCCCTTGTGTCTGCTGCATTCAGCAGGAAAAAACGAAAAGATGATCCCGTTCAAGTATTCACATTCCCGCATGAAAGACAACCAACCGCGCCTCCGCCGCGCCTCGCCCGTAACCGGCGTCATCAGCACCGGCAGCAGATGACGGGGCGGTCATTGCATTCGCAGGCAATCCCGCGCGTGGCCGCCCGCATCGTATGCTGGCACGGGGGTAATCATGCCCAGCGCTTCTGCTGCGATTCCCATGCGGCCGTTCGGCCGGCATTCCGACGTGCAGATTTCGGCGCTCGGGCTGGGCGGCCATCATCTGGGATCGGCCGCCGACCTGAAAACCGCGAAACAGATTGTTCACGCCGCCATCGACGGGGGCGTCACTTTCTTCGATAACTGCTGGGAATACCATCGCGGCAAATCAGAGATGTGGATGGGCGAAGCACTCCAGAGCAAGCGCGACCGCGTCTTCCTGATGACCAAGGTGTGCACCCACGGGCGCGACGGCTCCCTCGCGCTGCGCATGCTGGAGCAGTCGCTGCAGCGGCTGCGGACCGATCACCTCGACCTGTGGCAGGTGCACGGGGTGGTCTTTGAGAACGATCCCGACTTGTTCATCCGCCCGGGCGGCGCCGCCGAAGCGCTGCACAAGGCCAAAGAACAGGGCAAGGTGCGGTTCCTGGGATTTACCGGGCACAAGCGGCCGGCGGTGCACCTGGCCATGCTGAACATCAGTTTTCCCTGGGATGCGGTTCAGATGCCGCTGAATCCGTTCGACGCCAGCTTCCTCAGCTTCGAGCAGGCGGTGCTCCCGGAGCTGAACCGGCGCGGCATCGCCGCTCTCGGCATGAAGCCCATCGGCGGCAACGGAGACATGGTGACCAAGGGCGCCATCACCGCGGAGCAGGCGCTTGCCTATGCGATGAGCCTGCCCGTCACCACCACGATCACCGGCATGGAGACGATGCAGGTGGTCCATCAGAACCTGAAAATCGCCCAGGGTTTCCGCCCGCTCGATGAGAAGCAGATGCAGGCCATTCGGGAGCAGTGCCGACAGCCGGCCGGGGATGGGCGCTTTGAGCCCTATAAGACGTCGCTCAAGTTCGATAATCCCGAAGCGCGTCTCGCGCACGATTACCCGCTCGATCTGCAGTCCATCGAAGTGAAAGAGATGGTGAACGCTACGGAGAACACCGGCAAGCCCTATCCGCAGGTCTCAGCATGAGCGGCACGCTGCCGCCGCTCTCGCGCAGAACGTTTTTGCGCTCGGCCTCGCTCGCCGGAGCCGGCATGATGGCCGCCGGGGAGTCCAGTCAGGGCCAGCAGTCCGGGGGAGAATCCATGACCGCGCTACCTTCTTATGCCGTGCCCCGCCGCCCCTTCGGCAAAACCGGCGAAGAGGTCTCGATTCTGGGCGTCGGCGGATTTCACCTCGGCGCTACGAAAGATCAGCAGGAAGCCAATGCTCTGGTGGCGCGCGCCATCGACTGCGGCGTCAACTTTTTCGATAACGCCTGGGAATATAAGCAGGGACTGAGCGAGGAGCGTCTGGGCACGGCGCTGCAGGGCAAGCGCGACAAGGTTCTGCTGATGACGAAGGTCTGCACGCACGGGCGCGACCAATCTGTGGCAATGCAGCAGCTGGAGCAGTCGTTGCGGCGTTTGCGCACGGATCATCTGGACGTCTGGCAGATCCACGAAGTGGTCTACTACAACGATCCGGACCTGATCTTCCGGCCGAACGGGGCCATCGAGGCCCTGGCAGCGGCAAAACAGCAGGGCAAGGTGCGCTGGGTGGGGTTTACGGGGCACAAGGATCCCGCCATTCACCTCAAGATGCTGCGCCACGATTTTCCCTTTGATACCGTGCAGATGCCGCTGAACCCTTTTGACGCGCGGTATCGCAGTTTTCAGCAGCAGGTTCTGCCTGAGGCGAATCGCCGCGGCATCGCGGTGCTGGGCATGAAGAGTCTGGGGG
>JAJPKG010000245.1 GCA_021323815.1 Pseudomonadota bacterium | reverse complement strand
TGGCATGCGCCTTCGCCGGCGCGCTCTTTCATGATGACGACCGCCAGCCGCGCTGGGCCATGTGCGCCGGCATAGGCATCATCCGGCGCGAGCGAGATAAACCAGGCGTGGGGCAATCCGGATGCGAGCTGCGCTGTGCCGGTCTTGCCGCCAATATCCGCCCACGAATATTGCACGGCGGCGATGACTCCGCCGCTGGCACCGACCGAGCCATAGGTGACGACATCATGCATGGCGGCGCGCACATTGCCGGCGGTTTGCGCCGACATCACCTGGCCCATGCTGACGGGCGCGTTATTCGGCACCGTCGCGGGGTTCACATCATGACCGACAATCTTCAAAGCGAAACGCGGGGCATAGAGCGTGCCGTTGGCGGCGACCGCGCTGGTGATCATCTCCATCGTCAGCGGCGTCAGAAAGAGTTGCCCCTGCCCAAAAGCCGTCGTCGCCAGCGTCACGGGGTCCAGCGTGCCGGAGCGATAGAGATAGCTGGGCGAAGCGGCGTTGACATCGGTGTCAATCGGCACGGGTTGCAGATTGGTGGGCGTTGACATGGCGAAACGCTGGGCATACGTGGTCAGCACGTCCGGGCCGAGCGTGGTGCCGACGCGAGCGAACACCACATTGTCGCTATACGCATACGCGTGGCGCAGATCCAGCGGGAAAGAGGGCGGCACAGGGCCGTTAGTATACGCGTCCAGGTTGTTGCTGTTGATGGTGAACCCATTGACGGTATATGACGTGGCTTCCGCCTGGCTGTAGGTTGAACCCAGGCTGAGCTTGCCGGTGTCGAGCGCGGCGATGAGCGAGAGTGTCTTGAACGACGAGCCTGGGGGATACAGCCCCTGCAAGGGGCGGTCCAGCAGTTGCCCGCTGGTGTCGTGCAGCAGTTGGTTCCAATATTCCGCGCTGACGGTCGTTTTCGGGTTATCCGGCGTGGGGTCCATATCGCCCAGCGTATCAGCATTGAAATAAGGTTCGCTGATCATCGCCAGAATCTGCCCGTTGCGCGGATCTTCCACGATGATGCTGCCGGTGGAACTGGCGGGACACAGACCGGCGACAACCTGATTGGCAAAGACCTGCTCCAGTTCCTTCTGGATGCGCGTGTCGATGCTCAAATAGACATCGGCACCGCAGTCCTGCGCGCTCTGGCCGCTGAGCGTCAGATTATAGTATTTTTCGATGCCGGTGACGCCATAGATGGGGCTGAAATAGCCAATAATCGGCGATAGGGAAGGGAAAGGATAACGCCGCCGCCAGCCGCCGGGCGATTTGGAGTCTTTCACAGAATAGGCCAGCACCACGCCGTTGCGGTCCAGAATGCGCCCGCGCTCGCCCAGGGCGTCTTGGCAGTTTGCTGAAATGATGGGAGTGGGCGTCGCCTGGATGGGCGTTGCGGTGGGGACGACCGGCGTCACGGTGGGCACATCGGTGGGAACCGGCGTCGCTGTCGGCGCGGCAGCGCTAGGATAGCCCAACGGCGAGCAAGCGGCAAGCGCGCACGTTGCCAAGAGCGCAGCCACAACGAACAAGCGCGAACGGTGGCGCGAAGACAGCATATGAGACCTCCATCCAGGGCAAACAGTCGCCAAACCGGCAGGAATAATGCATTCTCTCCCTACCTCAATAAAGAAACGCACCGGGGGGCTTTTTGGACGCTGGTATCTTCAAGAGTATGAGGTAGTTCACGTTCAGGACATGTGGCAGCGGCGATGCCGACAAAAGGCTGGATAAAGCCGGCAAGGTTGGACATCAGAGCGCGAATGTGCTACAACGAGAGTAAAAACGATGCAAACCATACCCATAATCCAGCGCACAAAGGCATAACAGTGGATAAACAACGCCACCATACAAATGGGAATGACGCATCCCATGAAGAACAACAAGACGTATTACGCCAGATCGGGCAAACGCCTCAGGCTGATGATATCATGACGAATTCCGAAGACCAGGCAGCAGAGCGACGCTATCGCGAAGCGGACGCGCTCACGCTCGCCAGCGTGCAAGGCGACAGCAACGGACATACCCTTCACAAAGAATGGATTCCCGATCCGCAGCACCCCGGACACGGCTATTATCGCATCCACTATTCCCCTAAACGCAGCCGCGAGCCAGGGAACCCGGATGAGCCGCAGGCTACCGTTGCCGATCTGCCACGCGGCGGCCTCTTCACGCAGATCAAACACGCGCTGATTGGCAGCCCGATTCCATCCGAGCGGGCCATCCATGAGCGCATTGGTAAAGCGAAAGCCCTGGCGCTGCTGTCTTCCGACGCGCTCAGCTCGGTTGCTTATGGCACGGAAGCTTCGTTGGCCATTTTGCTGACAGCGGGCGCGGCCTATTCCAGCATCAATCTGGGCATTGGCCTGGCCATTATTGTGCTGCTGGCGATCGTCGCCTTCTCGTATCGCCAGACGATCATGCACTACCCAACGGGCGGCGGATCGTACATTGTGGCGAGCCATCACCTGGGGGAGATCCCCGGCCTGATCGCCGCTGCCGCGCTGCTGCTGGACTATATCCTGACCGTCTCGGTCTCGGTCTCGGCAGGCGTAGACGCGGTGACATCGGCGGTGCCAGCGCTGTTTTCGTGGCGCGTCCTCATCGGCGTCGCCTTCATCGCCACCATTGTCATTATTAACCTGCGCGGCGTGCGCGAATCGGGGGCCATCTTTGCCGTGCCGACCTATCTGTTTGTCGGCAGCTATCTGTTCGTGATCCTGGTGGGGCTGCTGCATGCCGTCACGCACGGCGGCCTCATGCATCCCGATCCCCCCTATATCGTCAAGGGTGCGCAACAGTTCCCCCAGACCGATAAGCTGGGGCTGTTCCTGATCTTGACGGCGTTCGCTTCCGGCTGTTCGGCCATGACGGGCACCGAGGCCATTGCCGACGGCGTGCCGGTCTTTCGCGGCAACACCCCGCGTGACCAGTCCAAGAATGCCGCGACGACGCTCATCATCATGGCCTCATTGCTGGGCATTATGTATGGCGGCACAACATACCTGACGTGGCGCTTCGGCATTCTCGCCTATGTTGGCAGCCAACCGACAGTGCTGTCGCAGATCGCGGGAATCTTGTTCGGGCATTCCTGGTTTTTCTACCTGTTTCAGTTGTCAACAACCTTGATCTTGACGCTGGCGGCGAACACCTCATTCTCGGACTTCCCGCGTCTGTCGTCGATTTTGGCCCGCGACAGCTATATGCCGCATGCCTTCAAATTGCGCGGCGGGCGGCTGGCCTTCAACACCGGCATCTTGGTGCTGGGTGTCTTATCATCGCTGTTGCTGGTGGTGTTCGGCGGCAACACCGACGCGCTGATCAATCTCTACGCGCTGGGCGTCTTCACCGCCTTCACCCTGTCGCAGTCGGGCATGGTGGGCAAATGGATCACGGAAAAGGAGCCGGGATGGCAGTTTGGCGCGGTCATCAGCACCATCGGTGCCATCGCCACCGGCATTGTGACGCTCATCATCGTCATCTCAAAGACGCCACGCGGCGCATGGGTGATCTTGCTGCTGGTGCCGCTCCTGATCCTCATGTTCAAGAGCGTCAAACATCACTATAACAAAGTGGCCGAAGCCGTCCAGCAGATGCCGGAAACGAAGTCGAGTCAGTTGCGTCACGTGATGATCGTGCCGATTGCCTCGCTCAACAAGCTGGCGATACGCGGCCTGGCCTATGCGCGCTCCCTCACGCCCTATGTGATGGCGGTCAACGTGGCGTTGGATGACGAGGAATCAGAACAGATTCGCCGGGAATGGAATCGGGTGAAATCCACCTATCTGACCGGCGGTCCCATGCCTGATGAGGTGGATGTCAGCACGGTCTATGAGCATGCCGACAAAACCACCTATCTCAAGCCGGGCGCGCAACTGGTGCTGATCAAGTCGCCCTATCGCATGCTGGCGGGACCGATCTTGAAATATATCGACACCTTCCACAAGGAACACCCGAAAGATCAAATCACGGTGGTGTTGCCGGAATTCGTGCCGAATCACCCCTGGGACAACATCCTGCATAACCAGACGGCGTTGTGGCTGAAACTGGCGCTGCTCAGCCGTCCATATGTTGCTACGACCAACGTGCCCTATCGCACGGATGATCAATAGCAACACGGCTGCGCAAACGAAAACGGCCCGGATCTCATGTGAAGATCCGGGCCGTTGCGCTTTAGCTGCATGGGTGAAGCGTGTCGCTGTCTATTGTTCTGCTGGCGGAATCGGAGAGATGGTCATAACGAACGAGGAATTGGGCGACGCGGGTGTTTCAGGCGCGGATCTGCTGGATGATGCCTGCGTTTGATCCAGCAAAATGCTCGCGGCCAGACCGAACCAGAGCAAGGTATTGATAATGCCGAACAGAATGAGCAGAAAGGACAGGTTGGTGCTGTGGAAGATGAGTTGCTGAGACTGAGCCGCCGCGGAATAAAAAGGTGTTAGCAGTGCCAAAGCGCCCATCATGGCTTTCTGGAACAGCGGGGGTTTGGCGGTGTTGGGCAGATCCATCGCCCAAAAGACCAGTCCCAGCGCGAAGACAGGCGTAAAGAATAGCGCGAGTAACATGAGAGCGGGGGAGCGCTCAATGCTGAGAGCGCTACCGTTGGAAGTCAATTCCGTCCAATCAACGATGACGCGCGCCAGCGAGCCAAGCACCGTCAGGGCAACGCCAAGCCAGCCCAGCCAATGCCTTTCTGCACGCGCCTGCTGCGTTAAAGCCATAAAACCAAGAGCAGTCGTGACGGCATACACAACGGCAAAGGTCATCTCTGTGGTGAAATCTGCCGTTGTGCTGTGTTTGATAGCTTGAAAGGATTCCCAACTGACGGCGGCAACGAAAATCCCGGCGGCGATAAACAGAACAGCGCCGGCTTGCGGAAGCGAACGTGACATGCAATATCCATCCCTTAGCTTGTTCATGATGGCGCATCGCGCGCATGCATTGCGCCTATTCTACCGCCGAGGCATGCATCCTGCAAGCAGGAAATGGATGCGGCGAAAAGGGCCGGCGGCATCTAATGCAGTCCGTGTGTCACCGTCCAGACCGTGACACCGACGATGGTGCCACTGAGGATGGTTCCCAGCAGGCTGAAGACGAACGTGAGCAGGCAGCCCAAGCCGCCGATGACGCGCCAATCCCAGCGGACCTCGCGCGCCATGCTCTCGCGCAGCAATCCCCCAAGCTGGGTGTCGTGGGCTTCGACATGCGCTTGCAGATCGCCCATGCGCCGCTCAAAGTCGCCCAGGCGCGCTTCCACCGTTTCGCGGGGAACGTAGCGCGCCAGATCGCTCTTGGTTGCCATCAGTTCGCCGAGCTTGTCGATTTTGCCACTGAGGCGATCCACTTCGTCGGTGAGGCGCGCCAGCGCTTGCGTGGCATAGCGCGCATCGTTCATCGGTGACGTGCTCATCAGCTTGTGATCCTCCTCTGCCGTTCACGTGTACCGTATTCAGAAGATGATTTAGGCGAGGGGTACGATAGACTTTCTTCACATCTGCAACTATTCGCAGATAGGAAAAGCCATGAGATGCATCTTGATCCAGATGCACATGTTGACGCTATACTATGCATAGTCTAGTTGGAATGCCTGTGCACGGCATGAAGTCGTTATCTCGCTTCACGAACCCAGGAGGTTCCCATGCTCGCCCTGCGTCGCGTGCTCTCGGATAGTACGCCCGGCCTGCGCAACAAAGTTCTTGGCATTTACGGCGTCCTCGTCAGCATCAATGTCGTCGTGTGGATTCTGACGCTCCTTGCGGGCATTCGCTATCCGACATTGTTGCTGTTTGCCATCACCGCCTATGGGTTTGGCTTGCGCCACGCGGTGGATGCCGATCATATTTCGGCGATTGATAACGTCACCCGCAAGCTCATGCAGGAAAATAAGAAACCTGTCGGTGTCGGGCTGTTCTTCTCATTAGGTCATTCCACCGTCGTGTTCATCATGGCGGCGCTCATTGCCGCCGGCTCTGCTTTCGTCGCCAATAATCTGGCGAACGACAATTCCCCGCTCAAAACATACGGAGGTCTCATAGGCACCCTGGTCTCAGCATTGTTCCTCTTTGCCATTGCGGTCATGAACTTGATCATTTTGGTCGAGATCGTGCGCACTTTCCGCAAGGTGACCAAAACTGGAGCATATGATGAAGCCGAGGTAGACGCCTATCTGAATCAGCGCGGCTTCTTCGCGCGCATCTTCCGCGGACTGTTTAAGTCGGTGGACACATCATGGAAGATGTACCCGATCGGGTTTTTGTTCGGGTTGGGCTTTGACACCGCCACTGAGGTCGGCTTGCTCGCCGCATCCGGCAGTTTTGCCACCCAGCATGTCCCGTTCTACGTCGTGCTGCTCCTGCCCATCCTCTTCACCGCAGGCATGACCCTGGCCGACACCACCGACGGCGTCTTGATGTTGGGGGCTTACGGTTGGGCCTTTGTCAAACCGATTCGCAAGCTGTTTTACAATATGTCCATCACCACCGTCTCGGTCATTGTTGCTTTTCTGGTCGGCGCGCTAGAGACGCTGAGCATCATCCAGGGCCAGCTGAATCTGAGCGGTGGATTCTGGGATATGATCAACAATCTGAATGGTGGATCGGTAACGATTTTCAACCAGCCGATCAACAACTTCGAGGTCATCGGCGGCAGCATCATCGGCATCTTCTTGCTGAGTTGGGCGATTTCCACCGCGATTTACCGCTTTAATCGCTACGATGATCTGCCCACAATCAATACAAGTGCAGCTACAGCCACAGTGGCGCTGCCGGAAGATGCGCTGGGCGGGAGGCATGAGGAATAACCTCAGTTTTTGCTGCCAGATCATAAGAAGCGGTTTCGCCAGGAAGGCCACGAAAGTTCCAACGAAGACGGAGCTTTCGCGGCCTTTGCCATAATTTCAATCCGCAATCGCTTGTGACCCAGCTCGTTCCACGCGAATGAGGCGAAGCAGCCAGAATACTCCTACTCCCATGATAAAGAGGAACAGATACCCGTTACGGAGCAGCGACGCCAGCCCTGGTAATAACGGCAAAGGAATCGAGGCTACCAGTTCAGCCAGGCTTTCAGGTGCCATAAGGCCCAACAGGCAGATGACGATCAGCGCGATGGGCATGGCAATGCGCCAGCGATGGTGCAAGCCTCGTGAATTGGTTGTTGCTGACCCCGTGGAGAGTGTGGGTGTTGACATCTTCGTTGCCTCTAAGCCAGATGCAAACGGGCGGGCGTTACGCGCGGGAATGAAGGGATCGTTTGCAGTGGTACCGCGCTTCTTTTCCAGCGCTTTCCGGCGCGCCTTTGTTTTTCCCATGCGCGTCCTCAAATGCTACGGCTGTTTCAGAATATCAGTTGAGCCTGTTGTTGAACGAGCAACGCCCATGTTTCAATGAATGCTTCGGGTGATTGCCCTCGCTCAGCAGCTAATGTGGTAATGGTTTGATACGCCTCATCTGACAGCATAACCTGGTGACTCATACCTGCCCCCACTTTCGGATCGCTTCCTGACATAGGATAGCACTTGTACAACTCTTGGCACAAGCGTTATCTGTTCGCAGGTTCATCCCAGCAGGGCCAGCGCAGCGCGGATGGCGCGAGCATTCGCCGCGCGCTGTGGATCGGGATGGTTTTCGTCATCGGTCGAGAGGTTGGGGTTGAAGCACTCACGCGCGCCACAGCCGGGGCAGATGGCGGCATAGGTGGGCTGGTTGCCGAGCATGCCGCGCTCAATAAGGTGAGCAACGGGCGTGGGATCGCTGAGGTGAGCGCACACATCGCAGTGCAGGCGGGCCGTGCCGGCGACGGCATCCACCTCGCGCAGGCAGTTGCCATTGGTCGTATATAGCCCGATCCACCAGCCGTTGCCGCTGCTGGTGGAATCGACGTAGACCTCACAACCCCACACCGTCAGACGCGCGGCATTGGGACCAGAACTGATGTTGACGCTGTCTTGCGCGATGAAGGTGATGCTGGTGGGCGCGGCGGCCAGCACGACGGGAAACTGGATGGAACTGCCCCATTGCCCCGCGCCGGTGAAAAGGGTTGACCACGCGCCTTTCAGCGCCAACCCGGATGGTTGCACGGCGCGGTTGGTGCGGCGCGACCGCTGGCGCAACTGCTCCTCATAATGCAGGCGCGTGAGGTCGGCGGCGGCGAAATCCGCCACTTGATCCAGCAGCAGGGTGAGGGTGGGCAGTTGGTCGCGCCCCTCGGCATAGGTTGCCTGGCGGATGTAAAAGAGATTTGTGCCGGGCTGCATGGCGGGCGCGGCGGGAAAGCTGCCGGCGCGCGTCAGCAATTCGGGGATGGCGATGTTGGCATCGGCGCGCACGCGGGGCAAGGGCAACGGTGCTCCCCGTGCGTCGCGCACGGCGGCCAGCTTGACCTCGATGACGTTGGTGACATTCTGAAACGACGCCAGATATTGGTTCGCCAGCGCCGTCGCCTGGGATGACGTGAGCGAGCGCTGGCCCATATCACGCCGGAAACGGCGAAAGCGAAACGGCGCGCTGCCCTGCGAGAGATTGCCGTTCAGCCGCGAGTCCGTCACCGTGATGCTGCCGGGGCCGTTGGTGGGATCGAGATAATGCAAAGTCACGCCGTTAAAGGCGCGGGTGGCGGCGGGCGCAATGCGCCACGAGATCACGTCCGCCAGGTTCGCCAGATAGCCGACGGTGGCGGTGTCGCGCTGGTGCACCTGCAATTGCCAGGTGGGTAGCCCAAAGCCGTCGCGGTGCGTGGGATGCGGCCACACGCCCCAGGTGTAATCTCCCAGCAGATCGCACAATTCGTGCAAGATGTCTTCGATGGTGCGGCCATCATAATAGGGCGAAAACGTGGCGGTTGGCGCGTTGGGCAGCACGGCGGAAAGATCGCCGTCCACCGCCAGATAAGCGCTACGCTTGCTGAATTCTGAAGAAATGATCGCCTGTGCGGTCTGGCTGGAATATGAGGAGTCCTGCGGATCGTCGTTGAGCGCGTTCGCGCCGCCCTGCGCCACGATATCCAGGCTTTCGCCGTCGCCACTCAGTGATAGCGCGGCCTCGGTGATCTCGCCGGCATACAGGCAGTCGCGGCCATCCAGCAGGGTGACATGGCCATTCAAGATCGCCAGTTCGGGGCGCGGCAGGCGCGCGCGACCTGCGGGCAGGCGCAGCCTCGCGCGCAACGCGCCGCAGCCGCCGGGACTGATGCTGGTGACGCGCAGGCTTTCCAGATTCGGCGTGTAATCAACGACCGCGCCGGAAGTGCCGGCGGCTCCGGCTGCGGAACAGATCAATGTCAAGGTGCGTGCGGGCATGGCTGGTGCCTCCTGGTGAGATGAAATGTTCGTGTAGGGCATGTTATAGTGAAGCTGTGCAAGAGGTGATTAAAAATGCCGGAAATGTCTTCCGCCAGCCAATGGCGGCTTGATGTGGCGTGCTCTCTGGCTGAACAGTATGCTACATTAGAACACGTTGCCGGGGTGATGGTCGGCGGTTCCCCAGCGCGTGGCCAGGCCGACCGTTTTTCGGATATCGAACTGCTGGTCGTGTGGTCATCCGCGCCAACCGAAGAAGAGCGCGGTGCCGTCATCTCCGCCGCCGGGGGCGATCTCCACCGACTGTATCCCTACGACGCGACGGAAGCGATCTGGGAAGATCTCTATTTCATGGGGCGCGATGCCTCGGACGAACCATTTTCCGGCTGCCAGGTGGAAATCGGGCATCACCTGCGGGAAACGCTGGATGCCACTATAACGCGCATCCTCGAACAACCGCAAACGGATGAAGCGTTGCTCAATCTGCTGGCGGGCATATTTGACGGGCGGATTCTTTGGGGAGAAACGGTGCTGCGTCCCTGGAAAGAGCGCGTCGCGGTCTATCCGTCTTCATTGCAGCACGCCGTGATAGGGCGCTATGGCATCATCGACCATTTCTGGCGCTGGCAGATGTATGTGGAGCGTGGCAACAATCTCGCTGAGTTATATGCGCATTTCACCAGCGTCATTCACCACATGTGCCATCTCATCCTCGCCCTGAACCGGCGCTATTTCGGCGGCTGGAAATGGCTGGACGCGACGCTGCAACAGTGCGAGATCAAACCTGAACGCATCAGGGAGCGACTGCCGCAGATCTTTCAGGTGCCGCCCGCCGAGGCCGCGTCGCTGCTGGCGCAATTGGTTGACGAAACCTTCGCTCTCGTTGAGCAGCATATCGAGGGCATTGATGTCGCCCGAATGCGCCACATCTTCCACTGGCAGCGCCCGCTGTGGGCTGAACGGCCCCCGTTGCGCCTTCCCATTGATTGAAATCGCTAGCGCGCGCAGCAGGCATCGGAACCGAAAGGAAAATCTGTCATGATTCATCTGCGGTCAATCGCGTTTCGCGCGCCGCCAGCGGAAGCAGCGCAGCGCTTTCCTTTCGCGGTGCCGGCGATTGCGGCGCTGAGCAACACACGGCTGGATCTCACCACGCCGGTGACGCTACTGGTGGGAGAGAATGGATCGGGCAAATCGACGCTGATGGAAGCACTGGCGGTGGCCATTGGCTCCATCACGGTCGGCACCGAAGATGTGTCGCGTGACGTGACGCTGGACGCTGTGCGCCCGCTGGCTGACACGCTGAAGCTCACCTGGAACGTGAAGACGAAGCGCGGCTTTTTCCTGCGTGCCGAAGATTTTTTCGGCTATGCCCAACGCATGCAGCGCACCTTGCAGGAATATCAGGCGGAGATCCAGCGCATCGAAGATGATGACACGCTGTCAAAGGCGGCGAAGGGGCTGGCGCAGTTGCCCTATCGCCGCGAGATCGGTGACATGCGCCACAGCTATGGCTCTGGGCTGGACACGATCTCGCATGGTGAAAGCTTTTTGCGGCTGTTTCAGACGCGTTTCGTCCCCAATGGCGTCTATCTGCTGGACGAACCCGAAGCGCCGCTCTCGCCGATGCGCCAACTGGCCCTGGTGGCGCTGATTAAGCGGACTGTGGAAGAAGAAGGCGCGCAATTCATCATCGCCACTCACTCGCCCATCCTGCTCGCCGCACCCCAAGCGCAGATCCTTAGCCTGACGCCACAAGGACTCACGCCCATCGCCTTTGATGAGACCGAGCATGTGCGCTTCACCCGCGACTTCTTGAACAATCCAGAGTTGTTCCTGCGACACCTTTAGCTAGCGCGCGAAGAAGCGCTGCGTGAAGGTGGCGATGAAGCTGACCTCGATCACCAGTCCCACGATGGCCTCGGTGGCGGCGAGGACGGTCAGTGGCGCGTCCAGTGGCAGGCCACCGGGGAAGAAGCCGCGCCCATGAAATGAGGTGATGCTGAAGACCAGCGCGCTCACCAGCGACAGATGAGCCGTGTTCGCCAGGAAATAATACGTGGCGGCATAGCCGAAGATCACCAGCAGATAGACCAGCAGCGTGCGAATCGGTTTATAGCCATAGCCCGCCAGCAGATCCAAGAAACCGGAGCCGAGATATGGGCCAAATTTGCCCTGGCGGCGCAGCAGCATGCGCTGGCACACCTGCGCGCGATAGGCGAAGCGGTCGGCTTCTTCGTTCATCCCCTGGCCGCGCAAGGTAACGGCGAGCTGGCGATTGGCGCGGACGGCGCGGCGCAGATTGTCGCGCCATTTCTGCGGCGTCTTGGGCTTGCCCTCGCGGTCAGTGCGGCTGCGCGCGTCGCGCTCGTCACCGATCATGCGCACTTGCGTCCAATCCAACGTAGCCAGGTTGGTGTCATTCCAGCGAGCATCGGCCAGACTGGGGGAAACATGCTGTTCATCCCATAACACGGCGTCATTCCACGACGTGGCGGCATCGAAGAAGGCACGGCGAATTGTCGCTTTGGCGAACTGTGCCTGACCGAGATAAGCCCCTTCCAGGTGCGCGATGTAAAACGAGGCGTTGCGGCAATCGGCCTGATAGAGGTTGGCGCTTTCCAGATGGGCGTCAGTGAAAAGCGCGTCCGGCATCTGCGCCTGGCGAAAACTGGCATCCGTCAGCCAGGCATTGGTGAACACCGCGCCCTGCAACTGGCTGTTGGCGAAACTGGCGCGTTCCAGATGCGCACCGCTGAAATTTGCCCGCTCCAGATGCGCGTTGCTCAGATTCACCCGCGCCAGCGGCAACCCGTTGAGCTTCGCCTGGCGCAGATCCGCCCCTTGCAGGTTCAGCCCTTCGCGCAGGCGATGCGCGGGATCCTCCGCGTCCACCGGCCCGGTGATGCCTCGGCTGACGTGCGTTGCCAGCAGCCATTCTACGTCAGTGCGGTCCATCTTCAGCCCGGCGAAACCGGAAGCACCACCTGCTGATGCTTGCGCGCGCCGCTCAGCCAAAATCTGCCGGCGTTCGGGCCGCGCTTCCGGCTCGGTGCGCCAGGGCTGGCCCAGCGCATCCCAATACGCGCGCCAGCCAGCGCGGTCATTCTGTGCAGGACGGGCATTTTCTTCCACAGTGCATCAATCCTCGCTTGCATATATCTCATCGTTCAAGCGAGAGTATGATAGCACGGACGGAGGCTGCGCGCCATAAGGTCGCGGCGATCCTCCATGCGCGTGGGAGCATGGAATTGCAGCAAGTGGGCGTAACCTGCCCACTTACGGTGATCCCTGCAATTGCAAAATGCGCAGACCCACGCAAGATTTTCGCGCACGGTCAATCCGCCGTGCTTTTCAGCAATGACGTGATCTGGTTCGATAAAAACTATCTATTCTATTGAATTGGATTGGTGCATCTCTGTTCTTTCATATCCTCCATATGATGATGAACTGTTTCGGCATATTCTCTTGACGCGCCATGCGATGGCAACTATACTCTGGTCAGAGGCGCGTTCGTTCATTTGTCAGAGAGGAGCCATAGCTATGGTGCAGATTACGCGCTTATGGGGAAAATGGCTGGCGGCGGCAATGATGACGGGACTGGCGTCGTTGATTGTCGCTTCTCTGGCACTGGCTCAGTCGCATTATCATCCGCTGCCTGGGCCGGTGCGCGCCCCTCAGTCGCCGGATGTGGGAGATAACGCGCTGGCGACGAGCGGGCCGGTGGTGCTGACCGCGCAAGAGCAAGCTATTCTCGCGCGCAAACAATACCTGGCTCAAGAATTTGCCCTGGTGCAAGCCGGCAAGATAAGTTCCCTGCAATTCCAGCGAGATTGGACCTCTTTCGTTCAAAGCATCGGTGCCACATCGCAGGTGGCAATGAGCACCCCGCACACTGCGCTGTGCCCCATCACACGATCCGGTGCCAATTTAACCAAATGTGACTTGGGTCCGCACACCATCAAACTGCCACAGGAATCACAGATCAACCGCTATTATTGCGGTCCCGCCGCTGTCGAAGAAGCATTGATCGCGCTCCACGCCACCAGGGGGCCGCGCGGCGAAAATCTGCTGGCCGCGCCTTTCCCTGCCACTGGGCAGCACATCCTCGCGGGACCGGATTATCTCGCCACCGACCTCAATATCGGCACCAATTGGTGGTCGGGCGTGGTGCCCCATACCCTCAACGCCTGGCAGGGCAGCCATTATTACGTCGCTATCAACGGTCCCGATATGGGCGGCTATTTCAGCCTTAACACTTATATTCGAGATCTGATGCTGGATGTCGCCGCCGGTCGCCCCATCCTGGGCGGCGTTCGCATGGATCCCACCCCCAGCGAGCCGCATCTGATCGGCTTTCCCACCAACCAGAGGCATTATCACTGGATCAGTATCATGGGCTATTCCCGGAATGGGGATGAAACGATCTATGCTGATTCGGTGCACGGCGACACGCAGTTCTGGTGGTGGGCAGAGAACGTGCCGGCCTATGGCACCGTCTCAACCGAAACGGTCATGTATCCCCTGCTTGGCACATATGGGTATGTCTGGTGAGCGGGCGCAGATGGCGAATCTGGGCGCTGATCGTCCCGCTGCTGAGCCTGGCGATCAGCGCAGACGCCTCAGGGGTGATGCGTTCCGCCGCTAATCTCTCTGCGGTCGCTTCGCACGCGCAGATATACCGCCTGCGCACGCTGCGCCTGCCCGGTGAAACGCTGATCTTCGAGAACGCTGCCACTCCCGATGGGCGATATCTTCTTGTGGGCGTGCAGCCGCGAGCATTCCCAAACACCAGCGCGCCCTCAGCCATCGCGCTCTATGATATCACTTCCGGCACCCTTACGATGCTGCACCCCCTGCTCACGCCCGGCAGCCAGATCATCAGCGCCACTGCCAATGATCGCTGGATCGCGTGGTCTGAGGCGAGCGATGAGAACGATTTCGCCTGGACGCTGTTCGTCGCTGATCGCCGCAGCGG
>JAJPKG010000466.1 GCA_021323815.1 Pseudomonadota bacterium | reverse complement strand
CACGCTGGGCCTGAACGTGCTTTCCGGCTATGCCGGGCAGGTGTCGCTGGGCATTTCGTTCTTCATGGCTGTCGGCGCTTACACTGCTGCCTGGCTGGGCGGCGCGCCCCCCAGCGACGCGCTTTCGCCGGTGGGACTGGGGCTGCCGTTTCTGATCTGGCTGCCGGCAGCGGGCATCGTCGCTGGGCTGGCCGGCGCAATTGTCGGTCCCGTCGCGCTGCGGCTGAAGAATTTTTACCTGGGCATCGTCTCGCTGGCACTGGTCTTCATCGGGCAATACATCTTTCAGAATGCCAGGGCACTGACGGGAGGGCCGCAGGGGCGCGCCATTCTGGCACCTGCCTTCGGCAACGCAACCTTCGCGCAACAAAACACCATCTTCGGCTTCATTCTGACGAAAGAGCAACAGTTTTTCTTGCTGCTGGCGGTGATCCTGGGGCTGGCAAGCTGGTACGTTGCCAACGTCGCCCGCACGCGCCCAGGCAGAGCGTTTCAGGCGGTGCGCGACAACGAAGTGGGCGCGGCCATCATGGGCGTCAATCTCCTTGAAGCCAAGATGGGCGCGTTCATCCTGTCATCCGCCCTGGCCGGCATCTCCGGCGCGCTGCTGGCCTCCTACATCGGCTATGTGCGTCCCGATGACTGGAGCCTGCTGCTCAGCATCCAGTTCGTCGCTGCCATCATCATCGGCGGCGTCGCCAGCGTGTGGGGATCGCTGCTGGGGGCGGCTTTCGTCTTCGCGCTGCCCCAGGTGCTGGATCAACTGTCGATCTTGCCGCAAAACACCACCGAACATGGCATCACCAGCAGCGATCTCAGCGCGATCTTCTATGGCCTGCTTATCATCCTTTTCTTGTTGTTCGAGCCGGGTGGCGTCATCGGCCTCGCGCGCCGCATGCGGCCACTGCTGGCACGACATACATCCTCAACCGCAACGAAAGGTGGTGAACCGCTCTCCGAAAGCTCCACGGAACCTACCTACGGTGTGCCGCTCGACGTTGAGCATTCTGCGCTGTCTCGCAACGACAACGAATAACCGGTGTCGTCGCCTAGTGTTCCATCAACAGGAGTCACCGATCATGCAAAAACACGCGCTTTTCCGCGCCGGCATCCTGGCCGTGCTCGCCATCATCGCTTTATCCGGCTGCGTGCAAGGGAGCAATGCCGGCAACGGCGGCATCAAAGGCGGGCCGGGGGTTGACCTCAACGCCAAAACCATCACGCTGGGCATCCTCTCGCCCGAAACGGGGCCGGCGGCTGCCCCGGTGGGCATTCCCCTGGAAAACGGGGTGCGCACCTATTTCGATTTCGTCAATGGCAACGGCGGCATCGACGGCTTCAAGATCAATCTGATCTCCAAAGATACGCAGTACGATCCCCAGCAAGAGGTGGTGCAATATAACGCCATCCACAACGACGTGGCGATGATCGCCGATAGCCTGGGCACGCCAACCACGTTCGCCATCAAGGATCTCTCGGCGCAGGATCAGATGCTCGTCACCGCCGCCACGCTGTCATCCGCGCTGGCGCGCGAAAAATATCTGATCCTGGCGGGAACACCCTATCGCCTGCAAACCGAATACGCCTTCGATTATGTCGTCAACAAATTGGGTGACAAGACCCCCAAAGTGGGCATCATCTATCAAGATGACGACTATGGCCAAGACGGGCTGACGGGCTATAACGAGGCGGTCAATTACTATCACCTGCAAGATGTCGGCAAGCTCCCCTTCGCAGTGACGGCCACCGACTTCACCTCGCAGGTGGCGCAGATGAAAGCGGCGGGCGCGAAATACGTCTTCTTGACCACCCTGCCGACGGCGGCGGCAACCATCATCGGCACCGGCCACGCCCTCGGCTACAATCCGCAGTGGATCTTGCAAAGCCCGGCCTTTTCTACATTGTTGCTGGCCTCGCCGGTGGCACCCCTGCTGGATAAACATGTGTGGGTCGTCAGCCAGGGTGCAACGTGGGGCGACACCAGTGTTCCCGGCATGGCGGAGATGATGTCGGCCATCCAGAAATATATGCCTAACCAGAAACCGGATGGCTTCTTCGAGTTTGGCTACACCATCTCGAAGGTGACGGCAGCCATCATCAAGAAAGCCCTGGATAACAACGACGTCAGCCGCGCCGGCCTGGTCAACGCCTATGACAACCTGGGCGATGTCGATGTCGGCGGCCTCATTCCCACGCTGCATTATGGCACCGGAGCCAGCACGCGCGTTCCCTCGCGCGACAGCGTCGTTTACCTGATCGATTCCTCGCAGCCGGGCGATGTCAAGTCGCTCAGCGGCGATTTCGTCGGCGCGGCAGCGGCGGTGTCGCAGTTCTAGCCCCCACCCCTCCCCCGCAGAGCCGGAGAAGGGAGATCATTCTGAAAGATGATCGCGTCGATCTACGCTGATCTCTTCCCAGAGATCTCCCCCTCTCTATCCCCAGAATGGGGAGGGGGCCGGGGGAGTGGGGTCACATCGCCGGATGGGATATCATAAGATCGCAGCATCACTCAGCAAGGAGCTTTTTCCCCATGTCCACGATCCGTGATATCCGTCAGGCGGCCATTTTGAACGCGGCACGCGACCTATTCAGCCGCCAGGGTTTTCATAAGACAACCATGCCGGAGATCGCGGACGCGGCGGGGACCAGCGTAGGGCTGATTTACTATCATTTCAAGAACAAGGCCGACATCCTGGTCGCCATCGTCAAAGAATTTCACGATTCCGGCCTGACGGCGCTGACCGGACCGCAGGATAGCACCGATCCCGTGGAACGCCTTGACGCCGCCATCCGCGATCTCTATGTGGCGTTTGATCGCTATTCCAAAGTGTTCGTGATTTTGTACAAAGACCTTTCCGCCGTCAGCCGGGAAGAGCGCCAGCGCATCTATGCCCTGGAAGATGAAACGGTGGGCCACGTCGCCGCGCTGATCGAAGAAGGACAAAAGGCCGGCTGCTTCTCACGGGATATCCCCAATGTTGGCTTGCTGGCGGCGAATATCGTGGGGCTGGGCCACCTGTGGGCGCTGAAAAAGACGTGGTATTTCGCCTCGCGCATCACGCTGGCGGACTATATCAAGACGCAATTGCGCTACCTGCACGCTATGCTGGGCCTCACCCCCTCACCCCCTCTCCAGCAAAGCCAGGAAGGGGAAACTGAAATAACGCTCCGCTTTGCAGAGCAATGACACCACACTGAACCAATACACGGGAGGAACAGGCAAACACATGGGCAATCTTCAGGGGCGCGTGGCGGCGGTGACGGGTGCGGCGCGCGGCATCGGGGCGGCGACGGCGCGCAGGCTGGCCGCGGATGGGGCCGCCGTCGCGGTGATGGACGTGCAGGAAGCGCTGTGCAAAGAAACGGTGGCGACGATCCGCGCTGCGGGCGGTACGGCACTGGCGCTGGGCTGCGACGTGACCAAAACCGATCAGGTGAACGACGCCTTCACCCGCATCGCCCAGGAATTCGGCAAGGTAGACATCCTGGTAAACAATGCGGGGGTGCTGCGCGACAACCTGCTCTTCAAAATGAGCGAGGACGACTGGGACACCGTCATGGCGGTGCACCTCAAAGGCAGCTTTTTGTGCAGCAAAGCCGCGCAACAATACATGGTGCAGCAGAAATACGGCAAGATCGTGAATCTCAGCAGCACCTCGGCGCTGGGCAATCGCGGCCAGGCGAATTATTCCGCCGTGAAGGCGGGCTTGCAGGGGTTCACCAAGACGCTCGCCATCGAGCTGGGGCCGTTCAACATCAACGTCAATGCCGTCGCTCCTGGGTTCATCGACACCGAAATGACGCGCGCCACCTCGCGCCGCATCGGCCTCGATCCCGATGCCGCCATCGCCCAGGCCGCGCAACAGATCCCCCTGCGGCGCGTCGGCCAGCCGGAAGACGTAGCCAACGTCATTGCCTTCCTGGTCAGCGACGACGCCGCCTATGTATCCGGCCAGGTCATCTATGTCAACGGCGGCGGGCGGTTATCTTCTTGACACTCCGCATAGCCTCAAGCCACAGCGGCTTCACGGGCTATTCTGTAACGTCGCCAAAAGCAATCACCGATTCTAGCCCGGAGGGGTTTCTTTTTCGAGCCGGGGGGTTCAGCCCCTGGCGGGCGTGCCGGATCGTACCAGTCCATGAGAAGGGGACACACGCTATGGATTTCACCCTATCCGACGAGCAGCGCATGCTCCAGCGCACCGTGCGCGATTTCGTCAACCGCGAGTTGTTGCCGCTGGAAGCGGAGGTGCTGCGCCGCGAGCGCGAGGGGCACGAAGGCATCAGCCGCGCGCAGGTGCGCGAGTTGCAGTTACGCGCCAAAGACTATGGCTTCTGGGGCGTGAATACGCCGGAAGAATATGGCGGGGCCAACCTGGGGCCGATCATGCTGGCGCTGGTGATGATGGAACTGGCGCGCACCTTCATCCCTTTCGTCTTCGGCGGCTCAGCAGATAACATCCTCTATTATTGCAATGAGGAGCAGAAGCAGCGCTACCTGCTGCCCACCATCGCGGGCGAGCGCATCTCGTGCTTCGCGCTGACCGAACCAGGGGCCGGTTCCGACGCCGCGAACATCCAGATGACGGCGGTGAAGGATGGCGACGAGTGGGTGCTGAACGGCGAGAAACTCTTTATCACCAACGGCAATGACGCGGACTTCGCGATGGTCTTCGCCGTCACCGACAAGGAAAAACGCGCCAACGGCGGCATCACCTGCTTCCTGGTGGACCGCGACATGGGCTGGCGGTCGAGCTACATCCCCACGATGGGTGAATGGGGACCGGCGGCGCTCTATTTCGAGAATGTGCGCGTGCCGGCGAGCAACGTGCTGGGCGAGGTCGGCCAGGGCTTCCGCCTGGGCATGCAATGGATCGGCCAGGGGAGATGGATCTATGCCGCCCGCGCCGTCGGAGCAGCAGAGCGCCTGTTGCAGATGGCGCTCGACCACGCCAACACGCGCGTCACCTTCGGCCAGCCCCTCGCCGAACGCCAGGCCATCCAGTGGATGATCGCGGATTCCGAAGTGGAGATCGAGGCGACGAAGTGGCTGGCCTTCCACGCGGCATGGCTGGCCGAACAGGGGCACGACACGCGCCACGCCGCTGCCATCGCCAAGCTGCACGGGGCCAACATGGCCAACCGCGTCGCCGACCGCGTGCTGCAAATTCACGGCGGCATGGGCTTCACCCGCGAGCTGCCCATCGAGCGGTG
>JAJPKG010000477.1 GCA_021323815.1 Pseudomonadota bacterium | reverse complement strand
TGATCCCGCCGGTACCCTGGCGCGATCCGGCGCAGATTTCCGTCGCGGGCAAGCGCGTGGCCATGTATACCGACGACGGCTTCTTCCCCGCCAGTCCAGGCGTGCGCCGCGCCGTGCGCGAGGCAGCAGACGCCCTGCGCGATGCCGGCGCAACGGTGGAAGAATGGTCCCCGCCGGATGTCACAGAGGGCATGGCACTTTTCGTGGCACTGCTGGGGGCCGACGCTGGTGCGGGCTTCAAGCGCATCCTGAAGGGCGAGAAGCAAACGCCGCAGATCGCCGCGCTCTTCCAGGCGGCCAGTTTGCCCAATGGATTGCGGCCCGCCGTGATGCGCCTGCTGGAATCGCAGGGGCAAAAGCGCGACGCCATGATGGTCAGGCACATTCGCCCCTATTCGGCGGATGGCTATTGGGGATTGCTAAAACAGCGGGCGGCCTATCGGGCGCGCTTCCTGGCCGCGCTGGATGCCGGGCGCTACGACGCGATCATCTGCCCGCCCCACGCGTTGCCCGCGCTGACGCACGGCGCGACGACGAAAGTGCCGCTGGCCGCCAGTTACAGCATGCTCTATAATTTGCTGGGCATGCCGGGCGGCGTGGTGCCCGTGACGCGTGTGCGAGCGGGCGAGGAAAGCGATCGTCCTGGCAGCCGAGATGCGGTAGAGAAGATGGCGCTGAAAGTCGAGCGAGGGAGCGCAGGGTTGCCACTGGGCGTGCAGGTAGTGGCGCGTCACTGGCAGGATGAGCTGGTGCTGGCGCTGATGGCAGCCATCGAGGCGCGCGTCGCCACCCAGTCGGACTATCCCGCCTGGCCGCCGCTCTGAACGGATGACGACCTTATCGGTAAAGAAATCGTAAGGCGCGGGGCATCTTGCTCTTGGCATTCGGCGCGGCATGCGATATACTGTATATGTAGGTGAAAGTACGCCTGCACACCGAAAGGTAACGTCGCCTATGCAATGCGCCGGATGCGGACAATCATTAACCGAGGGTGTTTCGGTCTGTTTGCGCTGTGGCACGCCTGTGCCGCCGGGTTATTCGGCAAAACGGGCGGATGTCGCGTTGCTTCCTGATCCCGTGCCGCCCTCTGGGGATAATTGGTCCGAGACCTTCCGCGCGCCGCCCACCAGTCCTTACCAGCATTTTGACGATCACGCGCTGAGCGCGCCACCGCCGCCGTCGCTCTATACCCACGACACGCCGTCCTATAATAGCGATTTTTCCGGCATGTTGCCCTATGGCCTGCCACCGTACCAGATCTCGCAACCTACCAAAAAACACGGTGGCCGGCGATTGAGCCGCTGGGTGGCCGGCGTGGTGGTCGCGCTGGTGTGCCTGATGTCGCTGGGCATCTTCGCCTATGCCCACGCCATGGGAAACAATAAGTCAACTTCGGGCGGGGGCCTCAACAGCCAGACGGCGGGATGCGGTGTTCCCACCGTTGATCCTACAGCCGCCCATAACCTTCTGAATCCCCAGTTGACGACGGGATTGAAAGACATCAAGCACAAAAACTTCGCGCCCATTGATTCGACGAACACGTTTAAGGTCAATCAAACCATCTATTTCACCTTCACCGTGATCAGTAATCAGCGCGCTACCCTGACAGCCGAATGGTGCCTGGGCACAGCGAGTAACACATACGAATATAGCCTTCCCGTGAAAAACAGCGCCGGGGTGCAAGGCTACTTCGATCTGCAACTCCAGGATCCGACGGCGATTGGGCATGGCGTGCTGGTGGTGCGCTGGAATAACGCGGTCGCCTACACTGATCAGTTTACCGTACAGGCATCGTGATGCGCGATATTCTGATCACGCTGGGCCTCTGCTCCGTGGTGTTTCTTTCCGGCGGCTTCTTGGTTGTGGCGTTTTATATCAATCGCCAGATGACCAAAGAAGAACGGCAACAAAGCGACCCCGATTAATTGCCTTTGCCCCCCTTTCTTTTTTCCCGTTCCCCTGCTATAGTGTTGCTCATGATGGTTCGTTTCTGTGATGAAAAGGGGAAAGAGCATGCAACCAGAGCCGGAAACCACCTTAGTGCGCGCCCGTCGATCGTTCAAGGGCACCGCATGGGAGGCCATTCAACATCCCGAAGACCGCATGGCGCTGGACGCGCTCAAACGCATTCCGCTGCTCGACCAATTGATCAGCTTCATTATTCAGCATGGCTGGGAGCGGATTCTCTACGTGCAAAATATTTCCAGCAGCGTGAAGGTATCGTCGCGCCAGTTCCCGCGCGTGTGGTATCTATTCAATGAGGCGAATCGCATCCTGGGCGTGGACGAACCCGCCGAGATTTACGTGACGCAACATCCCATCCTCAATGCCTATACCTATGGCAATACGAAACCGTTCATCATGCTCCACAGCGCCAGTGTGGACGGGATGAACGACGATCAGTTGTTGGCCGTCATCGGTCATGAGATTGGCCATATCCTCAGCGGGCATTGCTTGTACACCACAATGGCATATCTCATCCATCCATTACTGGAAATGGGACTGCGCAATTTCCCCGGCGCGGGCGTCGCCATCATGGCACTGCGCATGGCACTTTTCCGCTGGAGCCGCGCCAGCGAGCTGACCGGCGACCGCTTCGGCTTGCTGACCTGCCAGGATCCGCAGATCATGGTGCAGGTGATGATGAAGCTTGCCGGCGGCGCGGTGAACGAGCAGCACGATTACATGGAGTTTCTCGCCCAGGCTAACGCCTTCAAGGAACTGGATAACGATCTGCTGGACAATCTCTATAAACTTTTGCAGACGACGTTCCTGACGCATCCCCTAGCAGTGGTACGTGCTTCTGAGATCATGACGTGGGCGCAGTCGCGGGTCTATCAAAACATGATGGCATAACTTCATTTTCTGAAATCTTGCGCCAGCTCTTGCATCCCGCGATAGTTTAGTGCTAAACTCCTATCAGAGCGGCATCGCTGATGCAGAATAAAAAACAGATTCTGCATCGTGCAGGCAACCGCACGCCGCAACACCTGAAGAACACACCATTCCAATTCGCGGGAGGCATATCATGGCAACGCCACAAACCCAAACCAACCAGGTAACCTGGGAGATCGATCCCAAACACACGACGGTCGAATTCGCCGTCCGCCATATGATGGTTTCGACGGTCAAGGGCCGTTTCACCGACGTGAAAGGTACCATCGTCACTGATATGAACGATTACACCAAGTCTGTGGTGGACGTAACCATCGCGACAGCCAGCGTGGATACGCGCGACGAGCAACGCGACGCACACCTGAAATCGCCTGATTTCTTCGATGTGGAAAAATATCCCACCATCACGTTCAAAAGCACCAAAGTTGTCTCCGAAGACGCCAATCATCTCACTGTCATCGGCGATCTCACCATGCACGGCGTCACGCGCTCGGTGGAACTGAAGACGGAACTCAGCGGCCAGGGCAAGACTCCCTATGGCCAGGAAGTCGCCGGCTTCACCGCCACCACCAGCATCAATCGCAAAGATTTCGGCCTGGAATGGAACGTCGCGCTGGAAACCGGCGGCGTGCTGGTCGGCGAGCAGGTGAAGATCACGATCGAGGGTGAAGTGATCAAGAAGAGCTAGTGCGCAGATCGGCCAGGTTGTGGCTCCATCCCCTGACCCCTTCCCCAGAACCTGGCCGAACGTCAGATTGCCGAGATGGATGCCGCTGGGATCGCTATGCCGATTCTCTCGCTGACCGCGCCGGGCGTTGAACAACGGGAAGCAGATGCAGCCATGACGCTGGCTCAGGAAGCGAATGATGTGCTGGCCGAGGCGGTGCAGCGGCATCCTATACCAGAAACTTCGCGCCGCAGGTAACTTCTTGAAGCATCTGCCCATCAGTTCAGAGGAAAAAGAGCAGATCGTGCACGGCAACGCGGAAAACCTCTTGCGCCTGTGATGCCTGGGCGAACACGCGGTCTATATCACGAGATGATAGTAAGAGTCTGCAAAGAAATCGGTACGCCGCTTGCTCAAACGCTGGCATTCCACCGCATGATGCCTCATACTGAGGATGTGTCGTGACGGCGATCCCTTTCCCACGACATACAGAATGAGGTCTCAGCTTTCAGTGTCCTTTGCTGAGACCTCTTCTTTTTTTGCATATCAGTTTCATATCATGCTAGCATGCTGACATCCGCTTTTTTCCGGCGCATTGCCTGGATTTCTCCCCCGTCGCGGCCCTATCGCCAACATGATATACTTGAAGGGAATTCCCCGGCCCGGTGCCAGCTCCGCGTGTGCGACGGCGCACCGGAAGCCGTGTAGCGTGTTACGAGGAGCTTTGTTCGATGACGAGCGCATCGGCGATGACCGCCCCGACGATTTATCAGAATTTTATTGGAGGTGAGTGGCGCGATTCCGCCAGCGGCACCACCTTTCTGGATACCAACCCGGCGCGCGACAGCGACGTGATCGGCGCGTTCCAGCGATCCACCGTCGAAGACCTGGATGCTGCCATCAGCGCCGCGCAGAAAGCTTTTCCGGCGTGGCGCGCCACCCCCGCCCCAGAGCGCGGCGAGATCATCCTGCGCGCTGCCCTGTTGCTGGAACAGCACCGCGAGGAACTGGCGAAACTGCTCACCCGCGAGATGGGCAAGGTGCTGAAAGAGGCGCGCGGCGATCTGCAAACCGCCATCGACTTCGGCAAATTCGTCGCCGCCGCCGGGCGCAAGGCGGAAGGTGCAACCGTGCCATCGGCGATCCGCGACAAGATGTGCCTGACCCTGCGCGAGCCGCTGGGGGTGGTAGGCATCATCACCCCCTGGAATTTTCCCATCGCCATCCCCGCCTGGAAGACCTTCCCCGCGCTGGTGGCCGGCAACACCGTCATCCTCAAGCCTGCCAGCGACACGCCACTGCTGGCGTTGAAACTGGTGGAGATCCTCAATGAAGCGGGTTTGCCCCCCGGCGTGCTGAACTTCATCACCGGACCCGGCGGCACGCTGGGCGACGCCCTGGCCAGCGATCCGCGCGTCAGCATGATCTCGCTGACCGGCTCGACGGAAGTGGGCCAGCACGTGGCGGAGATCTGTGGGCGCGACCTGCGCCGCGTGACGCTGGAACTGGGCGGCAAGAACGCCGTCATCGTCATGGATGACGCCAATCTGGACGAAGCCGCCGCCGCTGTCGCCTGGGCAGGTTTTGGCACCACCGGCCAGCGCTGCACCGCCACTAGCCGCGTGATTGTACATCGCAAGGTGGTGGATGCCTTTAACGAGCGCCTGGTCGCGCTGGCGCAGAAACAAAAGCTCGGCGACGGCCTGGACCCAGCGGTGGACATGGGACCGCTGGTCAATCGCGGGCGCGTCAAGGCGGTGGATGAATATATCGACATTGGCAAGGGCGAGGGCGCAAAGCTCATCACCGGCGGTGGTCCCGCGCGGGGCGGCGAGTTGGATGCTGGCGCGTTCTTCCAGCCAACCGTCTTCACGGACGTAACACCGGATATGCGCATCGCCCGCGAGGAGATCTTCGGTCCCGTCATCGCCGTCATCCCGGTTGATAGCTATGATGAGGCCATCAAGGTGGCCAACAGCACGGAATATGGGCTGTCGTGCGCCATCTTCACCGAGGATATGCGCACCGCTTTCCGCGCCATGCACGACATCCAGTCCGGCTTGGTTTATCTCAACGCCGGCACCACCGGCGCGGAGCCGCACCTGCCCTTCGGCGGCGTCAAGCACAGCGGCAACGGCCACCGCGAGCTGGGCGAATCCGCTGTGGACGAGTGGAGCGAGGTCAAGACGGTCTTCATCTCATACCCCAAAGTCTGAGGTAGGCCGCTTATCACAGCGCGCAACCGGCGCTCCCATGCAGGGAATGGGAGCGCCTTTCATGCGTAGTGTTATGTCATTTGGGCATCTATGAACCAATGGAGCCTAAAGGCCACGCTGTGCATGCGCCACATTCTCTGCGGCATAGGCAGCGGTTCTCAGCGATACGTGATACAATACTGGTTGGGCTAAGCACACCGTGCCGACACTCGCCACAGATTTCACCCTTTCCTTCCCAAGAGCGTAACCGTCCGAGGACAACCGATGGAGGGATCATCATGCGGGCCGATGAGTCAGCGAAACGTACAGGAACCCTGGCAGCCACCGGGCAGCATATCCTCATCGTGGATGATTATGCATCCATACGCCAGATGTTACGCGAAATCTTAGAAGACGCGCATTATGTCGTTTCAGAAGCCGGCAGCGGCAAGGATGCGCTGGATATCATCGCCGGACCACAAGACAAACGCCCTGATCTCGTCTTATTGGACCATTATCTGCCGGATATGGAAAGCACGCAGATCCAGCAGGAGATGCAGAACCAGGATATTGACATCCCGGTGATCCTCATCACCGGCAAGGGTCAGGCGCAAAACATCATTAAAGCGACCCAGCTTGGCGCGGTGGACTACCTCAGAAAGCCGTTTGATGATCCCACCGTCATCCTCACTGCCGTCCAGCATGGCCTGAAGCAGTCGCAGATGAAGCGCGACCAGGTGTTAGCCGAGATGCCGGAGATCGACCCCAGCGAGAAGATCATCGGCAGCAGCCCGGCGATGATCGAGATCTTCAAGACCATCGGCAAGGTGGCGCGCACACCATCCACCATCCTCATCACCGGCGAAACCGGCACCGGCAAGACGCTGCTGGCCGAGACGATCCACCTGGCATCTGACCGCCGGCGCGGCCCTTTCGTGGCGTTCAACTGCGCGGGCGTGCCCGAAACGCTGCTGGAAGCGGCGCTTTTCGGCGCGGAAAAGGGTTCCTACACCGGCGCGGATCGCCTGCGCATCGGTGTCTTTGAGACGGCCAATAAGGGGACGATCTTTCTGGATGAGATCGGCGAGATGACCCTGGCAACCCAGACAAAGCTGCTGAAGGTCCTGCAAGAGGATCGGCAGATCGAGCGCCTGGGCAGCAACACGCCCATTAAAGTGGATGTGCGTGTCATCGCCGCCACGAACAAGAACCTGGCGCATGAAGTGGAAGAGCGACGCTTCCGGCAAGATCTCTATTTCCGCTTGAACGTCATTTCCATCCATATGCCGCCCTTGCGCGAGCACAAAGAAGACATTCCGGGGCTGGTGGCGCACTTCCTCAAGATCCATCGTTTTTCACCCACCATGCCTGAGGCGCGCATCACGGCAGAGGCGCTGGACAAGCTGAAAGCGTATGACTGGCCGGGCAACGTGCGCGAACTGGAAGCCATTATCCAACGTGCTGTCGCCTTCAGCCGGGGCGAGTTGATCTTGCCCGATCACATCGTCTTTTCGCAGAACCTCGAACGCAATTTGCTGGATGTCAGCGGGCGCGTGCAGGCCGGTGTGCCACTGGGGACCATCGTGCAAGAGGCGCAGACAATGGCGGTGCGCACGGCTCTGCGGCTGAGCGAAGGCGACGGCTTGCGCGCGGCGACGCTATTGGGCATGGCCCCCGACACCTTCGATGCCCTGCGGGCAGAGTTGGGGCTATAAGCACCGTGCACGATATGATCTCCCCTCGCCAACCACCGGCGAGGGGGAAATTTTTTGTGACAGTCCCCCATGAAATAGGAATAACAAGAAGTAGCCTGTTTTGGGGAACATCCGCCGGTGGAGTTGTTGTATATTGTATTCTAGACTAGTATGGCACTCATTACTTTTGAGAAATGGCGGAATCTCCACTATGACAGGGTTATGGCGCGGGCGCGTGCGTGGCGGATCGGCTACGCGCAAAAAACCAATTGTTGGGCGAACGAATGAAGACACCGTGCTGTGTCGTGCCATCGACGGCGTCATCGGCGTATTCGACGGCATCGGCTCGTATTCTGAGGCGCGGCTGGCCAGCCAGATCGCGCGGCAAATCTGCACCGAACCCTTGCGCGCCATTGATAAACACAAATATGCTTCATTGGATGATGCTTTGATGGCGGTCGGCAAAGTTTTGCTGGCCGCGCAAGAGGGCGTGACGGAACTGCAACGGCAATATCCTGAAGCCGGCGACGGCGGCACCACCGCAACCATTGTGAAACTGTGGCAACAGAATGCAGATGCCCCCATCGTTGCGCTCTTTGCCAATATCGGTGACAGCCGGCTTTATTGCTGGCGCGCCAAAGAACGCCGCCTGGTGCGCCTGACGAACGACGACAGTGTGCTGCGCAGCTGGCGCGAGCAGGGCTGGATCGATGATGCTACGCAAGAAGAAATCACGAACCTCATTGATGGCTATACCGGCGCAGAGCCGTTGCCGCCCGCCGCGCAAGAAGCGTGGGATCAGCGCAATACCATCTGCGCGTGGCTGGGCATGCCGGATATCACCTTCGCCCTGGGCGCGGTCGAACTGGCCCCCGGCGACCGGCTGGTGGCCACCTCTGACGGCATTCATGATAACCTGACGACGAATGAGATGGCGCGCATCATCAGCAAACCGCACGTGGAAGACGCCCGCGAGATCGCCGTGAATCTGGTGGATGTCGCCCAGGCGATTGCCGCGCAAGATGGCAGCCCGCGCGCCAAACCTGATGACATGACGGCGGCGGTGCTGTTGATCGACCGCTGAACGTGGCCAAGCTTGCGCTGGGCGGGCATTCTGCCCTATGCTACTTGCCAAGATGCCACGCCGCTGCTAAGATACCTCTATATCGGCAAGTGAAGCTGCCGACCTTCACCATGCGCCAGAGGAATGCCACCTTGACGGAATTGCAAAAAACCCGCAAATTAGATAGATCGCGCCCGCGTCCTGCTCCCCAACAAGATCGCGCATCAGAGCAGGCGACTGAGCCTGATGCGCACACGACGTTGTTGCCCACCGCGCGGCGCTTGCGTCCGAGGATCGACCTCGATGATACCCTGATTCTCGCCAGCATGTCAGGCATCACTCCCTTGCCCGTGCATACCAAGCAAGAGGTTATGATTGATGCCGCCTGGTTCAAGCGCTTCTATGTCTGGCTGGATCGCGCTACGCACGGCAAAGCGGATAAGATCGTGCCATTGCTTTCGTTCCTGGTCATTGGCGGCTCCGCTTCGCTGATGAACCTGATCATCGTGTTCATCTGCGACTTTATCGATCGCGCACACCACAATGATTTGCTGCACCACGTCATCTATTCCGCGCTGGGCACCGAGATCTCGCTGATCTATAACTTCACGCTGAATGATCGGTTCACCTTCCGCTCGCTGATTGATGGCCGGCGTTCGTGGCTGCAACGCTGCATCCGCTTTCACGGTCCGGCCTCGGTGGGCTTTGCCCTGACGCTGGGGTTATCGAGCCTGTTCTTCACACTGGCAAATCGTTTCTCCTTCACCCGGCATTTGCCCTATCATTCGGTGATGTCGCAAGCGCTGGCTATTCTCATCGTCACGGCGGTCAATTTCTTGATGCACCGTTTCTGGACCTATCGCAGCGCCGCACCGGCAGCAGCTTAGCGCACGGTGCCGCAGCATTGAACAGGCTTATGGAAAGCGAGCGATCATGACAGCACAGATGCAGGAGCACATGCCACGCGACCTGGGCGATGGGATCGTATTGCGGGCGGCGACGGAAGCGGATATCGACGCGGTGGTGGATTTGAGCGCCACCATGTTTTTTCCCAGCGTGGGGGAATTCGTGCGGCGCATCATGACGCAGGGCATTCCGCGCGGCGATCTCAGCAGTTTCCTGGTCTGTGAGGATACCACGACGCGGCGAGTCGTCTCATCGCTGGCGCTCCTACAGAACAAAGCGACCTATGGCGGCGTGCCGCTCACCATCGGCCAACCGGAATTTGTGGTGACGCTGCCGGAATATCGCGGTCGTGGGCTGATCCGCGCGCAGTTCGAGGCCATTCACGCGCGCAGCGCGGCGCGGGGCGACCTGATGCAGATCATTCAGGGCATCCCCAATTATTATCGCCAGTTCGGTTATGAATATGCGCTGGAGCGCAGCACCGGCGTGCGCAAGGGATTTTTCGCCGATCTGCCGCAGCCACAACCGGATGCCGCACCCGCTTTTCACCT
>JAJPKG010000160.1 GCA_021323815.1 Pseudomonadota bacterium | reverse complement strand
TTGTCTTCCAGGTAAACCACCTGGTCCGTGTGCTGGGCGAGCGCGGAGACGTCCGAAGCCGCCAGCGATTCGCCCTTGCCGATGCCGAGGACAATCGGGCTGCCCCGGCGCGCCATGATGACCTGCCGGAGATTTTCCGCGTGAATCACCGCGATGCCGTAAGTGCCTTCGACTTGGGCAAGCGCCTTTTGCACCGCCGCTTCCAGGTTGCCTTGGTAGGCGCTCTCAATCAAATGGGCAAGCACTTCGGTGTCCGTTTCTGAAATGAACTTGTGTCCTTCGGCCAGCAGGCGTTTTTTTAAGGGTTGATAGTTTTCAATAATCCCGTTGTGCGCCAGAAACAGCTTCCCCGTGCAATCGGAGTGCGGATGCGCGTTCGCTTCCGTCGGTTTGCCGTGCGTGGCCCAGCGCGTGTGAGCGATGCCCTGCGAGCCGACCAGGGTCAGTTCGCTCAGCAGCCCCGCCAGATTGCTGAGCTTGCCGGCGCGCTTCTGCACCGTGATCGTGCCATCCGCGCCCAGCACCGCCACGCCTGCTGAGTCATAACCGCGATATTCCAGGCGTGCCAGCCCTTCCATCAAAATGGGCGTCGCCTGTTGGGGTCCTACATAGCCAACAATGCCGCACATGAGCGGAGTTTCCTCGTTTTTCGCGTATGCAGCAGCCAGGGTCGCATAGAGCAAATCCGTGCCACCCCGACCGGCCAGAACTGCGGCGTTGTCACGGCGATCACTCGCCGCTTTTGGCGCGCAGCTTCTCAGGGCGCTGGCAGCCGCCCTGGGGAGCATCCGCTGATGACTCGATCACTCCCCGCCTCGTCAACTGGAATCCTCCCATTCCAGCCCATGCGCTACAATCTCAAACACCTTCCGCTTGATATGCGAACAAGCACATCGCCCACAGTATACACGATAAAGTCAACTCCCCCAAGCCTGAAAACGCAAAAACCCCACGTTCATGCATACAAAATTGTTCTCTCATACAGCAATCAGGAGGTTTTGTATGTTGCGCTTGTTCAAACCGGCCTTCGTCTGCTTGGGCATCATGGTCATGTTGCTCACCGCCTGCGGCTCATCAACGGCTTCCATCACCAGGGGGACGCCGGTTCCCGGCGTGACGGCAACCTCATCCGCCACCGGCACGCCCAATCCCGCTGCCACACCGACCTCCATCCCCATTCCCGCCGGCATCACCAGTTGCGCGCAGATTCCCGCCTTCGCCTCTGCCGGTCCAGCGAGCATGCCCAACGGATTCGCCGATGTCTCATTCCCCGCTGGCTCGGTCAGCATCACCACCGGTCCGGTGGTGCACATCTATCAGTTTCAGATCATCAACGTCTGCACCACTGTCACCACGCCTGCCGCCGTCCAGTCCTATTACACCGGCAACCTGCCGGGGAATGGATGGAGCAGCAGCAGCACCTATCCCTATCAGGCGAACCCCAATGCGGCGTGCGGCGCGGCGCTCTGCTGGCGCAAGGGCATGCCGCATCGCTATGTCTCGCTGCAAGATGTTCATAGCTCCGGCTCGGTGGTGGTCTATGCGCTTTGGACGGCCATCGCGCCTCATCCCAGCTATACGTTCACCTGGCGGTCCAGCAGCACTACCATTCCCGCCGGCGCGTCAGATCACAATGTAACGGTAGGCTGCCAGCCTGGCGAGCAATTGCTCAGCGGCGGCTTTTTCATCAGCAGTTCCAATGGCGCACACAGCGCGGATTCGTCCTATCCGTCATCTAACACCACCTGGACGGTTTCCGCGCACAATGCCGGAGCAACAGCTATCACTCTCTATGGCTATGCTGGCTGCCTCGCCGCGAATTTCTCGCTGGGCATGACTGTCGTCTCATCGAACAGTTCCGCTGCGCATTGCCCTGCCGGCGGCATCATCACCGGCGGTGGCTATATCTATAATTCCGGCGACTACACCTTCGATGAAGGCCCCATTCCCGGTCCGAATTCGGTCCCTTCCGGCCCGCCGAACACGTGGGAAGAGACCCTGGCAAGCGCTAACGTGAGCATGTTTGGCATGTGCGCCACCCAAAACATCACCGGCCACCCGGTTGCTGCTTCAGCAGGTGCCATCATCACCGATGTGGGGCATTATACGGATGTTGTATCGGCCACTTGCCCATCTGGACAAATCCTCACCGGCGGCGGCTATGAGGTCTATGATACCAGCTTCCCCTTGATCCAGCATTATTTCCAGAGCGCGCCGAATGCCAGTGGGAACTGGCTCGTGGGCGGCTACGCGACGGAATTTTCCAGCGACAGCGAGGGCGTTGCCATCTGCAACACCTTCACCCCCACGTTCTGATGTCCTTCACTCAATACAGTAGCTGCTCATCTCACCTAGAGATGGGAGCCGCTGTCTCGTCTTTTTCTGCCGGTCGCCGCCACAGCCAGCCCGCGCCGACGGTCAGCAGGCAAAGCGCGGCGCAGATGAGCAAGGCAAGCGACGCCCCAACGAGATTCGATAGCCAGCCGGCAAGCAGATAGCCCAGCGGGATGCTTCCCGTGAAAAAGACGATGTAGACGCTGTTGACGCGCCCGCGCAGATAACCGGGAGCGACGGTTTGAATCATGGTGATGGCCTGCGCGCCGAAGATCGTTTCCGCGATGCCGATGCCGGCGATGAGCACAAGCGACAGGGGATAGATACGCGACAGCGCAAATCCTATCTCTAACACGGTGAAAATGAACGTTCCCACAATGATGCCGCGCACCGTCGGCTGTTGGTTGCGCCAGGCCACCCACAGCGCCGCGAGCAACGCCCCGACGCCATTCGCGGCGGAAAGAAAGCCGAATCCCGTCGCGCCGGCATGCAGCACGCCGGTGGCAAAGAGGGGCAAAAAGACGCTGAAATTCGCGCCAAAGAGCAGCACCAGTCCCACCACCAGGATCACCCAACTCACTGCCGCTGCCTGCCAAACGTAGCGCATGCCCTCTTTCAAACTCTGCCAGGTGCTTTGCCGCGCGGGTTTCGCCGCCGGCGAGAAAAGCTGGCGGCGGTCGATCAATGCCAGGGCCAGGATGACCGCGATGAAGCTGAGCGCATTCAGCAGAAAGAGCAATCCCACGCCGCTGACAGCGATGAGAACGCCGCCGAGGGCTGGGCCGACGAACCGCACCAGATTGGTCAACGACGAGTTGAGCGCGACGGCATTGGGCAGATCCTCGCGTCCCACCATCTCCACGACGAACGCCGAGCGCATCGGCTGATCCAGGCTGGTGGTGATGCCCAGCAACAGCGCCAGCACATACACCTGCCAGATCTGCACGGTGTTGGTTGCAACCAGGATGTAGAGGGTGAACGCCTGAATCATCGCCGCTGATTGGGTGAAGAGCAGCGCGCGCCTTTTGGGCCAGCGGTCGGCAAACACGCCGCCGATGAGCGCGAAGAACAACACCGGTAGAAATTGCACCGCGCCCACCAGGCCCAGTTGCAGCGGGCTATGCGTCAGTTCCAGCACCAGCCAGGCTTGCCCGATGGTCTGCATGTTGGTGCCGATCAGCGAGATCATCTGGCCGAACCAATAAAGCCGGTAATTGCGTTTGCGCAACGCGGCGAAAGTGCTCAGCAAGCTCTTGCGCGGCGGCTTGCTCGCTGATGCCGCCGGCGTTTCCAGCGGCGCTCCGCTCTCAGCGCTGGTTTGCTCTGGAACGGATGAAGCCGGTTTGTTCACGGGAGACTCCATTTCGCGGACACGCAGAGACGTGGGATGGCGCAAAACCACCCCGTGTCAACGTCGCGCTATGCGCGATGTTCAGTGAACATATCACCATCCGCCGCGTGATGTCAACCGCATCATGCTGGCAGCGATATCGGCAGCCCACCGACGATGAGGGTGAGGCGCACCATATCGCTGAGGGCGGGATCGATCACCGTGCCATACACGCAATCCGCCTGGGGATCGATCTCGTCGCTGATGCGAGCGGCGAGATCGGTGATTTCGCGCAGTGACACATCGGGGCTGGCGGTAAGATTCATCAGCACGCGGCGCGCCCCACGCAGGCTCGCGCTGGCACCGTTGCCACAGAGCGCGTCTTCCAGGGCGCGGCTGGCACGCTCGCCGCCCGATGCTTCGCCCTGCGCCAGCACACTTGGCCCCGCATGGCGCAACACCGCGCGAACGCTGGCGAAATCGACGTTGATCAAGCCGGGGGTGGTGATGATGCTGACGATGCCCGCGATGCCGCGCTGAAACGCCGCATCCGCCGCGACAAAGGCTTCTTGCAATCCCTGCCGCTGGCCACTCGCGCCTAACAAGCGGTCGTTGGGGATCGCGATGAGCGCGTCAACAACGGGAGCCAGCAGCGCCAGCCCGCCCTGCGCGATCTGCTTGCGTTGCGCGCCCTCAAAGGAGAATGGCAGCGCGACCATCCCCACCACCAGCGCGCCCAGCTCGCGCCCGATGCGTGCCACCACCGGGGCCGCGCCGGTTCCTGTGCCGCCGCCTAGCCCCGCCAGAACGAAGATCATATCGAAGCGCCGCAACTGCGCGGCGATGTGGTGGCGGCTGGCTTCCGCCGCGCGCTCGCCCAGTGCCGCCACGCCGCCCGCGCCCAGGCCGTGCGTCAGGCTCTCGCCCAGGCACAGCCGCTCATCGGCTTCTGTGCCGGCCAATGCCTGCGCATCCGTGTTCAGGGCGAAACGGCGCACCACGCGGGCGTCCAGCGGACCCAGGCGCGTCAGCGCGTTGTTCCCTGCGCCGCCGATCCCCACCACCGCGATGCGTGGCAAGCTAGGGGCATCCAGCCGGGGCGTGGTGAGCGGCATCGGGAGTTTCGCCTGGCGCTTACCCAGCGGCAGCGTCGTGGGGGTATGCGAAGATGAGGGCAAGGAGATGATGCGTTCGGCCATCGACCGGATTCCTTCCTAGCAGCCGTTTTCATCTCCATTATACAGGAGCGCGGGAAGGATGGCCGTCACAGCGCGGCGATTTTATCCGCCATGCGCGTCGGTTCCGGCAGGCGATAGCCACGCAGGCAGCGCAAAATGACCTCGACCGCGAGATCCAGGTTGATCTTGTTGCCGACGGAGATGAAGAGAGGATTCGTGCGCGGCTTGCTGCGCAGCACCACGCCGATCTGCTCGCCGCGATGATAGAGGGGCGAGCGATCCCCCATGTTGGGGCCGGGTTCGGTGTAAGAGCCGGCCAGGCGAGACTTTGCACAGCCAATGCTCGGCTTATCCAGCACCA
>JAJPKG010000239.1 GCA_021323815.1 Pseudomonadota bacterium | reverse complement strand
CTGGAGCATCTGGCAGTGCTGTGATCCCCCCTTGACGAATGCCGCCCGGCGCGACTATACTGACGGAGTGCGGGGTATAGCGCAGTCTGGTCAGCGCGCCTGCTTTGGGAGCAGGAGGTCCCCGGTTCGAATCCGGGTACCCCGACCAACCACACGGCATCAGTCACTTTTCCCAGGTGGAAAGCGGGCTGGTGCCGCTGCGTTTTCGCAGCACCACTTGCTTCGATTGTTACCATTAGCCTTTCTTATCCCTATTGGCTTTTCTTTGGGAAAACGCTGGAAATATATGCAATAGGGCGCTTTGTGAGCAACTGCCACTCTGGAAAGGGAAACTGGTATCGCTCTTGCCGCGTCCTTCTCATCAAGGATTCATCTTGAGCAGGAGGATATTCATGCAACAGCCAGCACGCCGTAACGTCAGCGCGTTTATCGTGGCCGGTTCCGCGCTCATCATCGGGTTAGCGTCGCTCGGCATGGCGGTTCACAACGCCGCGCCGGCAACTCGTTCGTGTCCGGTTTCCGGCATCGTCAAGTGCATTCCCGCGCCCAGCGAGCACGCCACCGCTGCATTCATCGCTCAGCCGTTCGCCTGGGTGGGGTTTGCGCTGATTCTCATCGCCCTCATCAGCGCCATCATCGGGGCCGTTCACCGCGCGCCGCCAACCGCTTGACTTTCTGCACGTCACGCGCTCAGATCACCATGCCCGTTTGCTTGATGGCGCGAAAAGCTGCGCGAGCGGGCGAGGCAGCATGTGGTCTGAATGATGCGTTTTTCAGGCATAGACGAAACATTCTTGCGTTGATAGAAAGGAGCCAGTGATGACGTATCCTGCTTCACCACCGCCCCGCCCATCCTTCTTAGGGGATATCTATGCCGGCGCGGTGCGAGGCGACTTTGCGCCGACGCTGGGAGTTCCCGGCATTCTCACCCAAATCATTGTGGGGTTCATTCCCGTCGTCGGCACGGTGTGCGCGGCGCGGGATTTCATTGCGGATCGCCGCAACCACGATCGCCTGGGAGCATTGCTCAATGCCCTGGCGCTGATCCCGTTTCTCGGCGGATTCCCCAAAACCGCTGCCGTGCTGCATAGTGTCCATCACATCGGGCGGGTGGTCGTGAAAATCGAGCACAGACGCTCGCCCGCATCAGTGCCGGCCTCTCAGCGCAACGCCAGGGGATGAGCTGCTGGCGCGTTTCAATCCTCACCCCGCCTCATGATGGGGTGAGGCATCTCTGTGGACGCGAAAGGCTTTCTTTTTCTCCATCTTGTGATATGCCTCATCTTATGGTATAATGGATGCAATGCCGGCGGGCAAGCTCTTGCTAGCCTGCATGGCGCGGATTTCGAGTGTGTATACGTGCGCTTTTCGGTAGTGCGTCCTGCGCGAGATGGCTGGAATTCATCTCCACGAGATGGTGACCCCAAGCGAACAACATGGCGTTTTCCGCGCCAGTGAGAGCTAGCTGCCCCACCGCAGCCCCTTCCCACCGGGAGATCGTCACCCTCGCATCTCGCCCGCCGCGTGTCACCCCGCGCAAGGACTCCCTTCCCCGCAACAGCGCTCCTGATCACGGCAAAGGAGTGATCACTGTATGCCCGGTAAGCAGGATTTATCACTTGGCGTGGAAGAAGAATTTCAGATCGTTGACGCAGAGAGCGGCGAGTTAGCTTCCGGCTATGAAGCGCTGATGCAACGCGCGACGGACGAAATTCACCGCCACATGAAACCGGAGTTCTTGCAGTGCGTGGTCGAATGCATCACGGATGTCTGCCCCGATGTCGCCACTGTGCGGCGACAAACAGCGGCGTTGCGCGCCACCGCCGCCCGTCTGGGCAAAGATCACGGTCTCACTGTCGCATCCGCCGGCACGCATCCCACCGGCAAATGGTATGACCAGCGCCGCACCCCAGGCGAGCGCTACGGCGAGCTGGAAGATGCGTTGCAAGACGTGGCACGCTCTATCAACATCTATGGTCTGCACGTGCATGTCAACATCCCCGATGTCGAGCAGCGCATTCAGGTGATGAACCAGGCACGGACGTATCTGCCGCACATTTTGGCGATCTCCGCCAACTCGCCGTTCTGGATGGGGCGCTACACCGGCTATATGGCCTTTCGCCCGATGGTGTGGGCACCGTTCCCCGTTTCCGGCGTGCCGGACGCTTTTGCCTCGCACGTTGAATATGAGGAATTTCGCGCGTTGTTTTTCAAAGTCAACGCGCTTGGCAGCGCCCGGCGCATCTGGTGGGACGTGAGATCGCATCACGCGCTGCCCACCATCGAATTTCGCATCGCCGACATGCCCATGCACCACGACGACACCATTGCCATCGTCGCGCTGGTGCAGGCGCTGGTCAAAACGCTGCTGGACCGCGCCAGTGCCGGCCAGCCGCTGCCGGTGCTGCCGACGGCCTACATCAACGAGAACCGCTGGCGGGCGGCGCTGGGCGGGTTGCGCGGCACGCTGGTTGATTTCGTCCGCGAGCAAGAGATGCCGACGCTCGACGCGCTGGCATCTCTTTTTGATCTGATCGCCCCCGCGATGGAAGAACTCGGCGCGGCGCGCGAATTGGCCTATCTGCGCGGCATGCTCGCCCCCAGCTTCCAGTCCGGCGCGGAGCGGCAGATTGCGGCCTATCGCAAAGCGGGCAATCCGCTCGATGTTGCTAAGTTGCTGATGCGCGAGACCCTGGCGGGCATTGATATGAGCGCGGCGCTGGACCTGGCTCCACAGCCCATTGCCCCCGCGCAGCAGCGGCGTTTTGGGCTGCGCTTCAACGCCAAGCGCATCAAAGATCTGCCGGCGGCGATGCTCTAGCATGATATACTTCAGCATCACCACGATGCTGAGGAGACCGCCCTATGCTCGCGCCGACGCTTGTTCGTTCCGCTACTGTAGAAGCGCTGGATCTGCCACTGTTTGAGCCGTTCATCATCTCCACCGGTCGCTTCCCAGCAGCGAACGCCGTCATTGTGCGGGTGGAACTGGAATCCGGCGCGGTGGGTCTGGGCGAGGGATCACCCTCGCTTTCCAGTGGCGGCGAAACCCAGGCAACCATCCTGGCGGCGGCGCGCGAGATGGTGACGCTGCTGCCTGGGCGCGACGCCGGCAACTGGCGCGGGCTGGCGGAATTGCTGCTGGCGAATTTCGAGGCGCATTCCTGCGCGCGCACGGCAGTGGAAGCCGCGTTGCTTGACGCCCTGACCCGGCATTATCAGATCCCGCTCTATCGCTGGTTTGGCGGCGCGACCACCAGCGTGGAAACGGATCTCACCATCCCCATCGTGCCGGTGGAGCGTGCCAGGGAACTGGCAGGCGAGATCGCCGCACGCGGCATCCGCACCATCAAGATCAAGGTTGGTGGCGACAACATGGACGAAGACGAGGCGCGGGTGGTCGCCATCCACAAGGGTGCGCCTCGTGTGGCGCTGCTGCTTGACGGCAACCAGGGCTACGACGCGCCCGGCGCGCTGCGCTTGCTGGCGCGGCTGGAAAAGCGCGGCATTATCCCGGTGCTCTTCGAGCAGCCGGTGCATCGCGCTGATTGGGACGGCATGGCGGAGGTGACGGCGCGTTCATCGGTCCCCATCGCCGCTGATGAATGCGTGCACGCGCCCGCGGATGCGTTGCGCGTGGCGCGCGAGCGGGCGGCGCACGTCATCAACATCAAGCTGATGAAATCGACCATCCTCGGCGCGCTGGATATTGTGAGCATCTGTCGCGCTGCGCGCCTGGGGCTGATGATTGGCGCGATGATGGAATCGCGCCTTTCCACCGCCACCGCCGCGCACTTCGCCGCCGGCATGGGGGGTTTTGGCTTCGTTGATCTGGATACGCCTATGCTCATCAACGGCGATCCCTTCGTCGGCGGTTATGTGCAAGAGGGCGGGCGCTATGACGTCAGCGAGGTGCGCGCCGGGCATGGCGTCGATTGGCGCTGAGTGTCGCCCTTGTTCCCGGCATCATTCCGCCAGGAAGGCCAGCACGTCGCGGTTGTAGTCCTCTGCGCGCTCGATGATGGGGATGTGGCCGGTGTTGGAATACAGGAGCAGCCGCGCGCCGGGGATGTGCTGGGCCAGGTGCTTGCCGTTGGCGACCGGAATCAGTGGATCGACCTCGCCATGGATCACCAGCGTCGGTGCGGTGATGCTGCTGAGGTGAGCGGTAGCGTCATGTTTCAGGCACGCCTGCAACTGGCGGCGATAGGCCTCCGGCGGCTGCGGGCGATGGCGAGCAATTGCCATAATGTGTTCCAGGTCGTCGGGATGCGCTTTGAGATAACCGGGAGCCATGATCATCGTGTAGGTCCGCCGGGCGATTTTGCCGGGGTCCGGTCGCCCGAAGCGAAAACGCGGCATCAGCAGCAGGGCGGTGATGCGCGGACTCGCCGCCACATGTGTTTTGCCACCGGCTGAAGTCGCGGTCAGCACCAGCTTTTGCACCTTCTGCGGGTGGCGTGCCGCCAGTTGCAGGCTGATGAAGCCGCCCATCGAAATGCCCACGATGTGGGCGCGTTCGATGCCCAGCGCGTCCATCACGGCGGCCACGTCGTCCGCCTGGTCGGTGACGGCGTAGGGCGCGGGGGTGAGATCGCTGTCGCCCACGTCGCGATGGTCAATGGCAATGGTGCGATAGCGCTGCCCGAACACTGGCAGTTGCTTGTGCCATCCCTGGCGCTTCGAGGCCAAACCCGTGAGCAAGATCACGGTTCCCGCTGGGTCAGGTGGCACGACTTCCTCATACGCGATCTTGCGGTCTCCGATGGTGACGAACTGCGGCGGATTGAACTGGACCGTCATGATGACATCTCCTCTTACGCGGCGTTGCAATGATTGTTTTTGTTATAGCAAGGGAAAAAACGCCGGGTCAAGAGAACGCGAAGAAGCGATCGAAACGGCATCAACCGCCCTCGCAGGTGATTGACGCCTCAACCTCTGAAGGCGCTCACACCTGAGGAACGGCCAGCGCCTGCCGGGTGAGATCGATCAGGCGCTGGCAACAGCCGGCAATGCTGATGTGCTGGCGGCCCCGCGCGATGTCGAGCGTCACCTGCGGACCATAGCCGTGTTCGGGGCAAACAACCCGTGCTAATTTTTGCTGCAATTGCTCTTCCATGCTTTTGACAACCATCCGCTGCATCAAATCGGGCATGGCGGCGGAAGATACCTCATGGCCTTCGATTTTGATGATGATATCAGCCATTGCGGCCCCACCCCCTGACCTCCTCCTCAGCTTCGCTGGGGAAGGGAAATCAACACGCAGCAACACGATCTGCCCACTAGCTTGACGGTTAGGCTATAATTGAGCCGTCCTGATTGTACCAGAAGTTGGAGCGATACGTCTCGCACGGAGAAAAATGCGATGTTTGCTGATGAAACGACCACCGCTGAAGTGCGCGCTACACTGTTGGATCGCTACCTGAAAGGCTATGTGCAGCGCGATTTAGACTTGCTGATGTCGTCTTTCGCGCCGGAAGCGGATTCCACCATTTTGGGAACCGGCGATGACGAGCGGATGGTGGGCTATGAAACCATCCGCAACCGGATTCAGCGCGACTGGCGGCAATCAGACGAAATCCAGTGGGAATGGGAGCCGCCGGTCGTGGCGTCGGCGGGTCCGGTGGCATGGACGCTGAGCGAGACGCAGTTCAGCGCGCGCATGGGATCGATTCGCGTGAGCTTCAAGACGCGCGTGACGGCAGTGCTGGAACTGCGCGGCGACCGGTGGCTGATCCGGCAGATGCACCTGTCCATTCCATCCTCCGGGCAGACCGAGGGCGAGTCATTCCCGCCGCCGCTGGAGTAGGTTCACCCCAAAGATCGCGCCTGCCGGAACAGCGTATTTGCATAGCCAATTTCTGGGATTCCGGCATCACCATGAACCTGCCGCCGGCCAATGATAGTATGACTGGCTCATCGAAATATGCAGCGCGGAT
>JAJPKG010000030.1 GCA_021323815.1 Pseudomonadota bacterium | reverse complement strand
CGGATCTCCCACATCATCATGTGCCGCCGACTGCGCCGTGACGCGCTCCAGATGCTGGCTGATGGCGCGGGCGACGGCGTCGGGCAGCGACCGCACGCGATCCACCCCGAAGCCGATGCTGGAACTGCCGCCGATGGCGCGCAACTGCTCGGCGATGGCGCGGGCGCGTTCGTTCTGGCTCAGCGGGCTTTCGGTGCGCAGTTGCAGCGAGATCAAGCGGCCCAGCGCGTCGGCCAGCGCGGCGACATCCGAACCGGCCTTGCCGACGGTGATGAAGACTTCCAGCAGCCCATCGTCATCTTCGTTCAGCGTGACATAGACGCTGCCCTCCGGGGCGCGCACGCGCCGGGTGTACCCGCGCACCATCTCTGGCCGGTCTTTGACGCCGTTGGTGTAATTGCTGCGGCGCGCAGGCTGTGCCGCTGGGACTGATGGAGGTGTAGGGGCAGGCGCGGCGACCGGCTGCGGTGCCGGCACGCTAGGCGCAGCCTGGGCTTCGGTCTTGGCGGGCTGTTCGTCCTTCTTGACGCCGACGTTCAACACTTGTTCCCCCTTGCATCCGTCGCGGAAGATGGTGATGCCCAGGCAGCCCAGTTCCCACGCGAGCATATAGGCATGCTCCACATCCGCATGTGTAGCGCTGTTCGGCAGGTTGATCGTTTTGCTAATGCTGCTGTTGACGCCTTTCTGGAAAGCGGCTTGCATGCGAATATGCCAGTCAGGCGCGATTTCATGCGCAGTGACGAACGCGGCTAGCGCGGGGTTCGACTGTGCAGGGTGTCCGTGCAAACTGCCGTGCTCTTTGACATAGGCAATGATCTCCTCTTGGTTCTCGATGCCCGCAGTTTCCAAGAGTTCCATGAAAACGGGGTTGACGAAATCGAGCACGCGATAGCTGCCATCGGGTTGCTTGACGCGATGCTGGAAGGCCAGCGCGAAGATCGGCTCGATGCCCGACGAGCAATCCGCGATGATGCTGATGGTGCCAGTTGGCGCGACGGTTGTGCGATTGGAATTGCGCAGCCGCAACCCGTCCTTATAAATGCTGCGCGGCCAATTGGGGAAGACACCACGCTCCTCGCCTAGCGCCAGCGATGCTTTATCCGCCTCATCGCTAATGAAGCGCATCACCTTTTCGCCTAATCGCACCGCTTCTTCGCTATCATAACGAATGCCCAGCTTAAAGAGCATGTCGGCCCAACCCATGACGCCCAAGCCGATGCGCCGATTCGCATGCACCTTGTCCCTGATCGCTTTGAGGGGATATGGGTTGACGTCAATCACGTCATCCAGGAATCGAACGCATAGCTGCACTGTCTCGCTCAGCGCATCCCAATCGATCTGCTTGTCCGCACCCACAAACATCCCCAAATTGATGGAGCCTAGATTGCAGGCATCATAGGGACCAAGCGGCTGCTCGCCGCATTGATGAGTCACTAACCCGTTTACTATGATGCTATGCGTCAATGGCTCCGTCGTATCGAAGACATCAGCGGTGCCTGCATCTTCGATCAGCGCAACTTTGGTGATGAACGTCTCACGATCTGATGCACGCTTCTTTACAGCAATCCAATCGGCCAGCAAGCTCTGTTTGGAAAACTGCATGAAGCCAATGATCTCTGCGAAGCGATCCCGATTATCTTTGTCGATGATCACTTCATATCGTGCCTGAGTCTCGCACTCTGCTAACTCGCGCGGCGCATTCGGCATCAGGCGTATGCTGTCTGCGCGGCGCAGGCGGATGGCACTGACAATGCCAAAATTCAGCAAGAGCTGCTGCACATCTTGCGCTAGCTCCTTAGAAGAGGTCGCAAGCCGAACACTCCAAGTGCCTTTTTCTGGAGATCCTGTCTGGACGCTGCCAGCGGCACTGAAGAGTCCCCGCAGAAATCCTATGACGGCATCACGTGGCGCAGTGAAAACGCTCGCTGGTACGCGCTTTTCGTGAGCGCAGTCTGTCGTCAAGCCGAGACCCCAAAAGAACGTCGCAGGAGTTCCCTGATACATGACCTGGAAGTGCCCTTGACATTCTGTAACGTTACCTGCTGCTCCAAACCAGGCAGTGATGCGCTGTTGGATCAGATCTTTCAGGTCGGCATCTTCAACAGCGAAGCCAACGACATCGGCACTTTTCTCTCGACGTACCCAACCATCGCCCAGAGCATAGCCAAATACTTCACCAAGCTCTTGCGACCATTCAGTGGGTGGCCGTGCTTCTCCACGCTCGATCTTGGCCTTCACAAGCGGTTCGCTATGGATGTCGTAAACGACCGTAGGGAGCTTGCGATCCTGTGACCATGCACCTTCACCGCTCTGCAACAGGAGTTCATCGCCAAACTCAAGGTGATCGAGGCGCTTATAGCCCTCGGTTGTCAGGAAGCGGTGATTGGGCGTCGCAATGATCTCGATGCCATGACTCGTGATGAGTTTGCGCACCGGAACATTCTCGCCAGTCTTGAATACCGGCACAGCCTCATGGTAGGCAACGCCATAGGCATTCGCACATGCAGCGCCATTGACGACTTTTGCCTCGCCCAGTTGCGCAGACGCGCGTACATCTGTGGCGACAACAAGCCCCCCCTGTTTAGCAAAAAGCGCATCCATCCGTTGCAAGCCCTGGCTCGTTGCAAGCAAAGTTGAGCCAACAACACAAGGATTTGTGGCTTCAATCGGCTCTATCTCAGGCGTAGGATTGGCCGGCGATGCATTGATGCGGTCGATGAACACCAAACCCGGATCGCCCGTCGCCCAGGCGGCATGCACGATCTTGTCGAAGATCTCGCGGGCGCGCTTGCGTTTGACCACCTGTTGGGTGTGCGGATCCACCAGATCGTACTCGCGGTCGTGTTCCAGCGCGTCCATGAACTCATCCGTGATGGCGACGGAGATGTTAAAGTTGGTAATGCCGCCACCCATCTTGCACGCGATGAACTCCTCGATGTCGGGGTGGTCCACGCGCAGGATGCCCATGTTAGCTCCGCGTCTTGTTCCGCCCTGGCGAACAGACTCGGTTGCGGCATCGAAGATCTTCATGAAGCTGACCGGGCCAGAGGCGACCCCGCGCGTCGAGGCCACAATGCTGCCGGCAGGGCGCAGGCGGCTGAACGCGAAACCAGTTCCGCCGCCCGACTGATGCACAATCGCGGCGTGCTTGACGCTCTCGAAGATGCCTTCGAGCGAGTCTTCCACGGGGATGACAAAGCAAGCGCTGAGCTGGAGGTTGTTGCCCTTGCCCGCGTTCTTCAGCGTGGGCGAGTT
>JAJPKG010000067.1 GCA_021323815.1 Pseudomonadota bacterium | reverse complement strand
CCTTCAGCCCCGATCATTTCTGCATCGAAGCTGCCGCGCGTCACGATTATCATGCCTTCTATGATGTCGAGATCGCCACGCGCCGGGCGTATGGCTATCCCCCGTTCCGCCGCTTCGTCAAGCTGACCTATACTCACAAAGAGCGTCATGCCTGTCAGGTGGAAGCGATCTCGCTGGGCGACCACCTGGCGCGGTTGATCGCGGATCTCGCCCTGCCGGACACCGACATCGTCGGCCCCGCGCCAGCCTTCATCGAACGGCTGCGCGACCGTTATCGCTGGCAGATGATCCTGCGCGGGCCGGACCCGCGCGCCGTCATCGCCGCGTTGGCCCCCGGCGAACTTGGCCCCGGCTGGACGATTGATATCGATCCCACCAGTTCGCTGTGATGGTTTCTCACCCATCTTGGCTACGTTTCTGTGGTATTGCCCCCATGCATCTTGCTTGTGCGGTACGATAGAAACACACAGGAATGTTGCGAAGGGACAGAGACGCGATGGCGAAGGGCAAGAAAAAGAAACGGCCTTCCGGCACGTTCGGCATCGGCACGGAAATTATCCTGGCTGGCCTGGTGGTGTTGTTCATCCTCAGCGGGGGCGCGAGCATCGTCAACAGCTTCCTTGACGGTGTGCACTTTCATGGCTTGCCCAGCAGTCGCGGCGACTTCACCGGCCTGGTGCTGGGCGCAATCGGCGTGGCGGTTGGGCTGGCCATCCTTGTCTGGCGGCGGCTGAGCGGCGGCGTGGGTGCGCGCTGGGCAGCGGAGATCCTGGGCATACGCTCGGTGGACGATATTTATGCCATGTCGCCGGCCCAGTTCGAGGAATTCACCGCGTTTCTGTTCCAGCGACGCGGCTTTGAGGTGCGCGTGGTTGGCCACACCGGCGACGAGGGCATTGACATCGAACTGCGCCCGCAGCACGCGGAGCCGGGGACGCGCATGGTGGCGCAGTGCAAGCGCTATCGCGGATCGGTCGGTCAGCCCATCGTGCGCGAATTTTACGGCAGCTTCGCCAACCAGGCGGCGGAAGGCTATCTGGTGACGACCGGCACCTTCACCCAACCGGCGCGCGAATGGGCTGCCTCGCGCCCGCTGCACCTGATCGACGGCGCGGAGTTATTGCGCTGGACGGAACAGGTGGCGCAGGGGATGCATCGCGAGCGCCTTTCCGCGCCGCAACCAGTTTAACATTGCCATAAACATTCATCGGGCCAGATGACAGCAGGGATCGAACGAGGCGAGGGGGTGGTCCCTGAGCCTCTTGCTTATCGACATGCGTTGCATCATATGTTATACTTGTCATACGCATTGAGAAACACCGCGCTGGCACAAGCACCCCCTGGTGGAGGACGATGCATGATCACAATTCCGCACCTCCCACATGCGAACGCACCCCACGCCTGAAGTTTTAGGCGCTTTGCGGGGTGCGTTTTCTTTTGGGCAAGCGACGCTCTCGCTCAGGTTGCGGGCGCTGGCAGCGGTGCAATTCTCAGGCAGTAAAGAGGAGGCTCTTTCGTGTAACCGTATTTGACCACCCGGCTATCGTTCCCAAGCGATGGCCCCAGCGGCGCTCGTTTCCCCCAACCGAGCGCTTGATTGCAGGAGGAACAAAGCCTATGTCGATGTCGTCCAGCCTCATCAGCAAGGTCCACAAAGCCAAACTGTATTCCGACGACCCTGCCCGCATCCAGTTCCAAGATTTCACCGTCACATTGCGCGGTGAGAACGATACCCACACCGTTACTTTCCACGATGGCACCTGGAATTGCAGTTGCCGCACCTTCCGCGACGAAAAGATTTGCGCGCATACGATGGCCGTCGAGCGGGTTCTTAACATCACCATTCCCGCCGCCGCGCGCCAGGGTGAGCCATTTAGCGCTTCCGGCGTTCACCCCAGCCCCTTACTCTAACGCTGCTTCCCACAGATTACCTGCACTCGCGCGGGTGCGCCCCCTTAGCCTCTAGCGGGTAGATCGGCTAGGATTTGGCCTCACCCCCCGACCCCCTCCCCAGCAAGACGAGGGAGGGGGAATCTCAAGGCATCATGATCTGACCACTAGCGGCAGCGCCCCCGCGCCTTTTTCTGCGCTCAAACGGCAATGCCTGACCTTGCAAAACTGCACTCATCTCGGTTACAATTATAGGTGGACGAATCGGAATCATTTCTGCCACAGGATTCCGAGAGCATGCAATCATGAAAGGGGTTGATCGCAATGACCACTTCCGTGAGTGTGGGATTGCTCATCCTGCGCGTGGTGATCGGGCTGACGCTGGCCGGACACGGCGCGCAGAAATTGTTTGGTTGGTTTGGCGGGCCGGGCTTCACCAAGATGCAACAGAGTCTCGGCGCGCAAGGATTCAAACCTGCCTGGTTCTGGACGGCTCTAGTGGTGCTGGGCGAGTTGGGTGGTGGTCTGTCGCTGGCGTTCGGCTTTCTCACGCCGCTCGGCGCAGCGGGCGTGTTTGGCGCGATGACGATGGCGATCTTCAAGGTACATTGGCCCAACGGTTTCTGGAACAGCAATCGCGGCTATGAGTTTCCGCTGTCGCTGCTGGCCGCAGCGGTGGCCCTCGGCTTCGCGGGACCAGGCCGCTTTGCGCTGGACACACTGTTGGGCATCACATTCCCCAGCCCGCTGCTGTTCATTGTGCTGGCTGCTGCCGCGTTGCTGGTTGATCTCGCCGGCCTCGCCATCAGCCGCGCTCCCGCGCCAGCCGCGCAAGCCTCACCGCGCGCCTCGTAACCAGAGCGTTAGCCAAAACCTTCACTGGTGTGGAAAGCAACGATGGCTCACGCAACTGAGCCATCGTGAGCAATTGGACGGAATGCTTGTGGAACCTCATGATGACGGCGTCGGGGTGGTGCCTGGGGCCGGTGTCGGCGTCGAAATGGGTGGCAGCACGGTGTAAAACGTTGTCGTCGTATACGTTTTGCCGTTATAGACCGCGCTCACGTTGACGATGTCAGGTTGTGTGGGCGTGCCTTTCGCGGTGAAACTGAAGGCGGCAAACCCATCGGCGTCTGTTGGCATGGATTGCGTGCTGCCGTCGATGGTTGCAGAGATGGTCACAGGGGGATTGGGGGGCATCGGCGGCTTGGACATGGTGGCATCATGCACACGGGCGATGACATAGAGGCGGTCGGCCTCGCCCAGTTGTGGTGACATATCAGCGATATAAGCGCCGATGGTGAACGGCGGGAAGGGTGGCGGCGTCGCTGCCTGGCCGGGAGCGAAGATGACGTTGTTGTTGCCGGTGGTGACGGGGGGACTGCCGCCTAACGAACAACCTGCCAGCAAGAGTGATAGCGCGACGATGCTCCCAAGCATGGGGGTCATTCTCCGCATCGCCGGCTGCATAATCCGTGAACGCATCTCTTCTTCCTCGCAGATCGCTGTTGTCTGAATGCTCAGGCGTGCCCGCCTGCACGGTTCGCACTATAGCAAATGCGCCCCGTCTTGGCAAGCGGTACCCCTCCATCTGTTGGAGACGCCTGAGGCAGCGCGCGCAGGACGGCTCACCAGAAAGTCCTATGCCGCCATGACAATGGCGCGCGCCCAGCGCAAGACCTGTTTCGCCTCAGTCATGCAGGCGTCCACTTCTTCCGGCGACACTGCGTCGTCGGCCAGTTCCGGCGCGGTGTGGGCATAGAACGTTTCGGGATGGAAGCGCGTCAGATCGCGCAGCGCCGCCAGGATCTCCGCCGGAGCACCGACCAGGGATCCCAGCTCCGCGAGATCGTGGTTATAGGGCGCGCGATGGCCCTGCTGCACGATGCTGACGGCCTGCAATGCTTTTTCCGCCGCCTGGTTGCAGATGTCTGCACAGGCGAAATTGCGGCCCAGCGAGCGTTCCAGCCCCGCCGTCACCAGATCTTGCGCGGCTTCGGCGAACGCGCCCAATGCTTCAAGTGATTCCGGTTGTGCCATGTTCAACACTTCGCTTTTGGTGGACAGTATGAAAACAGGGTGCCGTAATCTGCAATTTGCCACCCATAGGCGGTGGTGTAATTGAAGATGAAGACGACATCATAGGTGATGGGACCAGGAATGTCTTTGGTTCCTTGGCGCGTGATCTTATAGGTTGCTGAGCCGGTGGTGTCGCCCGACTTTCCGCCCGTCTGGCTGATTTGCTGATAGTTCGTCACCGGCCCCAGCTTGGTATCTTCATCGCTACCTTCCCGGTTGAAATCCAGGGGGACGAAGCCGCGCGAAAGATACTGAAAGGCGTCACTGTAATCAGATTGTTTGATGTCGTCTAAGAAGTGGGTGGCGGTGCTGGAAACATCGGGTGGGCGATTCAACTGGGCAGCCAGCAACATGCCGCCACCGATGGAAAGCGCGCACAACATCACGGCAATGCCGAACATCGCCAGCACCGTGAACGCGGTGTTCTGGCGGCGACGGCGCGAAAACGGCACGCGCGACATGCGGTCGAACTCGCGCCGCAACGCCTTGAT
>JAJPKG010000294.1 GCA_021323815.1 Pseudomonadota bacterium | reverse complement strand
GCCCGATCGCGAGGCCATTTTCGCGCATGCCGTGCAGCCGGCATACCTCGCGCCTTATCTGGCGCGGCATTGCCGGGTGTGGGTGCTGCTGGGACATTATGTTTCCGGCTCAGGCGACTGGCGCGGCGGGCTGGCTTGGCTGAACAGTCACGCACACTTGCTCAACCAAACCATTTTTGCCGGCGACATCGAAGTGTATCTTTACGCATCTGGAGGGAATCAGACAGATGTCCACCACAACGCATGATCTCGAACGCAACCGCCGCGCCGCGCGGCTGGCACGTCCTGCGGTCGCGTCCCCCCGGCCCGATGTGGCCTCGCCCCCCGGCATCACGCCGGAAGCGGGCGGCGTAGAGATCTCCATCGTCTTGCCATGCCTGAACGAAGAGGACGCCATCGGCGGCTGCATCGACACCATCAAAGCGATCATCAGCAAGCAAAAACTCAACGCCGAGATCCTGGTGGTGGATAATGCTTCCACCGACCGCTCGGCGGAGATCGCCCGCGAGCATGGGGCGCGGGTGGTGTCGCAGCCGGCGCGCGGCTATGGCAACGCCTATTTGAAAGGCTTCGCCGAGGCGCGAGGCCGTTTCATTGTCATGGCCGATGCCGACAACACCTATGATTTCAACGAGATCGCTGATTTCGTCGCGCCGCTGCGGCAGGGATATGATCTGGTGATGGGCAATCGCTTCACCGGGCGCATGGCACCGGGCGCGATGACGTGGTCGCACCGCTACATCGGCAATCCCATTCTTTCCGGCTTGCTGAACCTGTTCTTTCACACCGGCGTGCGCGACGCGCATTGTGGCATGCGCGCTTTCACCAAGAGCGCGTATGAGCGCATGCACCTGCGCACCGGCGGCATGGAATTCGCCAGCGAGATGGTCATCAATGCCGCCAAAGCGGGACTCAAGATCACCGAGAAGCCCATCGCCTATCATCCGCGCATCGGCGAGAGCAAGCTGCATACCCTGCGCGACGGCTGGCGGCACCTGCGCTTCATGTTGCTCTATAGCCCCACGCACCTGTTTCTGTTGCCGGGAGCGCTCCTCACGCTGAGTGGTTTGTTGGCCCTGACTCTGCTTCTGCCTGGTCCATTCCTGCTGTTTGGGCATGGGTGGGACGTGCACGCGATGGTGCTGGCCTGCCTGGTGACGCTGGTGGGTTATCAGGTCATCTCTCTGGGCCTATTCGCCCGTTTCTTTTCGCTCACCGAGCATCTGGATGGCGAGCGAGATCGCCTGTTGCGCTGGCTGGATCGCACCATTTCGCTGGAACGGGGTTTGGCTGTTGGAGGCATGATCACCGCCATTGGCCTGCTGCTGGATGGCTGGGTGTTCACGCGTTGGCTGGCCGTTCACATGGGGCCGCTGAACGAGGTGCGCCCGGCGATCTATGCGACCACGCTCATCGCGCTGGGCGTGCAAACCATGTTCAGCGCATTTTTCCTCAGCCTGCTGCGGATGCGGAAGGGGCAGGTGTAACGGGACGCGGAGGGTACGGAAATTCACACGGAATGACATGGAATAGACTAGGGCGAACGGCGAAGGGGATTGCGCGCGGCACGCCCGCCGGGGGATAGAATCCCCCAGCTCGAAAAACAAAGCCCTCCGGGCTGTGAGGAGAAGTGATCGCGTTGGGCAAGGTAGATTTTTTCCATCATTCCGTAGGGGGACAGCATACCGCGCCCATCTTTGCCCGGTGACTCTATCGCCATCCACGATTTCTTCCGCCATGAGCCTCGGATGGGGCGTCTTTTCCGAGCCGGGGAATTCTATTCCCCGGCGACCGCGCCCAGTTTAGCTCCCGGCGCGCATCGAATGCACCAACCTAGCAAGGAAGTAGTGACCACCATGAGCAATGCCATCCTTCCCCCGCCGCAGGAAGCGCCGGAAGATACCGCGCTGCGACCGAAAGTGGGCTTGCCCAGCAAAAACCAGGCTGGCGGTGTGATGCCGTCCAATGCCGCGTCGCATCCCGTGCCGGCGGTTACGCGCGTCTCAGGGTGGCAACAGGTGTGGAACGGCGTCTGGGCATGGGCACGGCGGCACCGGCGCTGGCTCGCGGGCATCGGTGGCGGCGCGCTGCTGGTGGCGGCGACAGGCTATCACTATCTCTACTTCCTGCCACAAGAGGCCAAACCGAGTAAATTTTTCGCGCTGGATAGCGTATTTGAGGCGACTGTGGCAGGTCTCATCGCGCTCTCGGCGGCGACGGTGGGCGCGCGCGTGCTGCGCTTCTTCCCGCGTGGCAACCTGTCGCGGCTGGAACGCGGCCTCATCGCCTATGGCCTGGGCACGGGAGCGTTGGGTCTGGTGACGGCGCTGGTCGGCTTGCTGCATGGCTATTATTTCCCTGTGTTGCTGATCGAAATCCTTGCGCCGCTGATCATCTGCCGGGCGGATCTAGCACGGGTGGTCAAGGCATGCATCCCCATGCGGCGCGAGTTCGCGCTGGCAGAGATGCAGCCGCGCTCGGTTTTCGAGAGCGCTGTCTTCGCCATCGTCGCCGCCGTGACGGCCTTGATCGCCGAGCACGCGCTGGTGCCGTTCTGGGGCTTCGATGTCTTCATGTATCACTTCGCGCTACCCGAACGCTATCTGGCGCTGCACATGCTGTTTGGCTCGCCGGGCATCCCCCAAGCGAATCTGCCGTATAACAATGAGATGCTGAACCTGCTGGCGCTGAATTTCGGCGCGGAGATCGGCGCGGGGATGCTGCAAGCGCTGTTCGTTGGCGCGGCGTGTCTGGCGATCTTCGCGCTGGGCGTGCGGCTCTTCACGAAGCGCATTGCCTGGCTGGGGATGGCGCTCTATCTGGTGACGCCGCTGGTGCTCTATTACACGTCCAGCGGGTTGATCGACCAGCAATTCGCCTTCATGGCCCTGCTGGTGCTGCTGGTCTGCCTGGAATATCGCGCCCAGCGGCGGCAGGCGTGGATCATCCTGGCGGGCATCATCCTGGGGCTGGGGCTGGGCGTGAAATATCAGATGATCTACCTGGTGGTGCCGCTGCTGCTGCCACTGGCTTTCTGGTCGCGCCCGACCAAAGAGGAAGCGCAGGCGATGGCGGGGGCGATCTCGCCCTGGTTGCGCGTCATCGCGCAAAACGCTGTCTTGCTGGGCTTTTGCGCGCTGGATGCTTTCGCGCTGTGGGCGATGCGCGAATGGGCGCAGGTGGGCAATCCCATATTTCCCTTGATCTGGGGCGGGGCGGAATGGACGCCGCAACGACTGGCGTTCTATACATCGCAGTTCGACAATTTCGGCTCGTTTCATCACACGCTGGCGGGCAAGCTGGTTGCCGTCATTGATTGGTTCTGGCACTGGGATCGCTATGATTACACGCCGCTGCCAGCGCTGCCGGCGTTTGCCCTGGCGGCGCTGGCTCCAGCGCTGATCATCTTTCCGGCGCGCACGCGCCTGGCACGCAAGATCCGCTGGAGCGCGCTGCTGCTGCTGTGGCTGAGCGTGGTGAGCCTGCTGCTGTGGGGCTTCGTCAATCAACTGGTGCCGCGCTATGTGCTGCCGACCTTCGGTTTGCTGGCGCTGCTGGCCGCCGCCGTGCTGGAGCGCGCCGTGCGCTGGGCGGGGCAAACGTTGACGGCGCGGGGGCGCGACATCGCTTTGGGCATCGCCGGTGTCATTGCCTTGCTGCCGGGCGTGATGTTCGCCGTCACCACCCGCGCCGCCGCTGATCCTTCACCGGTCTATACCGGCCAGGAATCATATCAAGCGTATGTGCGGGCGACGCAACTGTGGCCAAGCTATTGGAGCACGGTGGATTTCGTCAACGCCACCGTGCCGCGCGACGCGAAGATCCTGGGGGTGAACCTCGCCGCCGGCTACTTCTTCAAAGATCCCTACCTGACGCCGGATATGAACCGCGACATCACCTATTATCTGGCGCAGGTCGCGCCGACGGAAGACCAAAAGCTTGCCTGGCTGCGCTCGCACGGCTATAGCTACCTCATCTATGACCGCGACGTGAGCCTGTGGTCGCAACAGCGCGATCCCGACAACCTGCTGACGCCACTCGTTCCCGGCTTCGAGGCATTCCTGAACCACCAACTGATTCTGGTGCGCTCGCTGGATGGCACGGACATCTATCTGGTGCCGCCGGCAGGTCATGGGGGGCAATAATGCTATTTACGACGCTCTCCTATGCGGCATTCTTCCTGGGCGTGTTCGCAGTGCATGGGGTGCTGCCGCGTCCTCTGCGCCGCCCCTGGCTGCTGGTCGCCAGCTATGTCTTCTACATCCAGGCCATCCCGCAATACGGCCTGCTCATCGGCGCGATGACCCTGGTGAACTATACCTTTGGGCTGGCTCTACAAAGACGAGACGCGAAGAGCACAAAGATGCTGAAGGACACGAAAGCCATGAAACAGAATGCTCTTCGTGAACTTCGTTCCTTTCACGACCTTCGCGTCTCGTCCTCCTTCATCCGCAAAGCATTGCTTGTTCTTGCCGTTGGACTGAACCTGGCGACGCTGGCATTCTTCAAGTATGCGGCGTTCCTGCTGGATGCCGTGTGGCCGCTGGCGAAAACCATGCACGCGGGCGCGCAAGAACCGGCGCTGAATATCATCCTGCCGCTGGGGATCTCGTTTTTCACCTTCGAGTTCATTCATTACGTCGTCGAGGTCTATCGCGGGCAGCCGCCAATGGTGAATCCCATCGACTTCGCGTTGTTTGCGGCGTTCTTCCCCACGCAGATCGCCGGGCCGATCAAGCGCTTCCCCGATTGGGTGAAGCAGATCCGCCATCCCACGCCACTGCGCGAGATCAAGGCTGATGCGGCCATCGGGCTGATCTTGCGCGGGATGGCAAAGAAGATTCTGGTGGCGGATCTGCTTGCGCCGGTGGTGGCGCAAGGGTTCGCCCGCCCCGACCGGCTGGGCTGGCTGGCGACGTGGTTCGTCATTTATGCTTTCGCCGCGCAGATCTACGCCGATTTCTCCGGCTATACCGACATTGGGCGAGGATGCGCGATGTTGCTGGGCTATGGCGTGCCGGAAAACTTCAATCGGCCATATCAAGCGCGCGATGTGGGCGAGTTTTGGGAGCGCTGGCACATCTCGCTCTCGCAATGGCTGCGCGATTATCTCTTCATTCCGCTGGGCGGCTCGCGTTGCGCGTTATGGCGCGTCTGCCTGAACCTGATGATTACGATGGCGCTGGGCGGTCTGTGGCACGGCGCGTCGTGGCATTTCATGGTGTGGGGCATCTATCAGGGGGGATTGCTGGTCGCGCAACGGTTGTGGGTGCGAGGCGAGGGGTGGGCGCGAGCTATGATGAGTGCGCGGCGAGAACGCCAGGAACAACGCGTATCGCCCCACGATGCCCGCCGGAGGCAACGCGTATCGCCCCGCGACGCCCGCCGGGAGCAACGAGCATCGCTCCACGACGCCCGCCGGGGGCTAAAACCCCCCGGCTCGGAACAGAAACCCCTCCGGGCTGTGGGCATGCAAAATCGATCCCGGCATCGGGTGTTGGTGGGGCAGGTATTGACGTTCCATTTGGTGTGTTTGGGGTGGGTGTTGTTTCGCGCCGAGACGGGGCCGCTGGCGTGGACGCTGATCACGTTCGCGCTGCATCCCATGCGGCACAATTTCACCGCCGGCTTCCAGTGGTTTGCGCCGGGAACGCTGGCACTGCCGGGCATGGTGCTGGCAACAGGCGCGGCGCTGGTGATCAGCGGGTGGCTGCGGACGTGGGCATCGGCGGGCGGCGCAATCTGGCAAGGGATGTCGGCGCGGTGGGGCGCATGGCAGGCGCGCTGGGAACCGATCCTGCGGCCTGTGGGCTATCTGGCCTTGCTTCTGCTCATTGCCATCTGGCCACAGGGCGAGGCGCAGCGGTTCATCTATTTCCAGTTCTGAGGGGAGGCGAGCATGAGGCGAACTCCCTGGCGCATCGCCCTCACCTTCCTCTTGCTCCTCGCCCTGAGCAACCTGGCATTGGACCGCTTCGGCGGCGACATCAGCATCCAGGGGGACGCGTGGGGGGCGTTGCAGCAGATCGCCGCGTGCGAGCAACAGAGCGCCACGCCGGATGTTGTCATCCTGGGCAGCTCGCGGGCGCAGGCGGGCATTGCGCCGCCGGTGCTGGCGGGGGAATTGGAGGCGCGGCTGGGGCGACGCTTCATCATATGCGACATGGCCGTCACCACCAGCGTGCCGATGGAAGATTATTATATGCTGCGCAAGTTGCTCGATGATGGCGTGCGCCCGCGCCTGATCATCTATGCGACGGCGGATTTCGCCTTCAATACGCCGGTGACGGAAACCAATGTGCCGGTGCGCGACAACCTGGAATATCTGGCGCAATTGCGCGATCTTCCGGATATCGCGCGCACGCACGTCGCCGACGGTACCGGCTCACTGTTCCAGAGCAGTTCATGGTATCTGGACTTCGCGGCAGCACGCCTGGTGCGTTTTTACGCCGACCGGCGCGGCTTCGAGATCGCCCTGTGCAAGCTCAAACCCGATTTCGGTCCCTGCCCCGGCATCTTGCCGGATGATGCCGCGACCGTCGCCTCGCCGGAACTGCCGGGCCGCGTCTATCCCATCGACGCGCGCGAGGGGTGGTATCCCTTGCCGGAAGCGACAACGCTTTCGCTGGAAAATTCGCGCTGGCAATATACCACCTGGCTGGCGCATTATCAGGTTGCGCCTGACGCGCTGGATTTTCTGGGACGATTGGTAGATCTCGCTCGCGCCAACCACGCTGGAATCGTCCTGCTGAACACGCCGATCTTGCCGCAGCACCTCGCCTTTTTCCCCCAGCCGTCAGACTATCTGCATTATCTCAACGCGCTCCAGCAATTCGCCGCCACGCATCACGTGCCGTTTTATGATGAGGGGCTGGGCTTCGACGACGCCCAGGGCGATTTCGCCGACACCAATCACCTGAATTACTGGGGCGCCCTGGCTTTCACCGGCTGGTTGGGCGTGCATGTGGTGCTGCCGCAGTTTCAGCAATATCATTCTGCCTGACAGTACGACCTTTAATTTCACCCGTGAAAGGGGAAACTATGTCTAGTATAGCACACACCGGCATGCCATGCGCAATCCTCGGTTTTGAGGCAGACATCGCTGCTCTTGGTGACGCGCTCGCTGCGCTCCACGCTCTGGCGCGCTCGCTGCCGGCTGATGCCACCGTGCCGCTGGAACGGCGCGAGGAGTTTGCTCGCCTGGCAGACACAGTGGATGCACTGTTTGAGCAACTGGCTTTGGCAACAGCGATGACGCCCGCATAGCCTTTCGCTTTCACCAACCCCGGCGCGTGGCCAGACGCTCGTCAGAGGTCAGCACGTGCGCCAGCGCCTCGGCAACGGCCTCTGCCTCGCTCATCCCTCGCCCCTCAACCAGGCCGCCGGCATCCAGGCGCGACACGCGGCACACATGGCGCAGCGGCGCAACGGGCTGTGATGGCGCGCGACCCGCTTCGCCCAGCAACGACGCCGCCCACGCCGGGTGAGACCCGGTTTGGGGGATGGGCTGCGCCGCCGGCGCATCGGTCCCTTCATAGGTCGAAACCTGATAGCCGAAGGCGCGCAGCCACATCTTCAGCTGGCCGCTGGCAGGCAGCCATAACGCTTCTGAGGCAACGATGCGCCGCGCCGACCACTTTGCCGCGCCATCCACCACGGTGAGCGTGCCT
>JAJPKG010000442.1 GCA_021323815.1 Pseudomonadota bacterium | reverse complement strand
TCTCCGCCAATTCGGTGAAGACGCGGCCCTCGAATACATCAGGGAAATCCGCGATGCCCGCGCTCAGGGCTTCCTTCGTAACGCTATCTGCTTGCTGCCACATGGCTAACCACGCGCTCGGCGGTTCATCTGATTCCGTTTTGTCCGCATCCGTCCAGCTCATCATGCCTTTCAGTTCTTCACAGATCTGTGCCGGGCTGCCGCGCAAGATCTCATCCGCCAGTTGTGTCGGCTCTTCCCACGTGTTTTCTTCGCCGATGACAACGAGCGGGCAATCAGGATAGCGCTGGATGTATTGCAGCAGCGGTTTGGACGTGGGCATCGCGCCGAACCGCAGGATGATCTCCGGTTCGGCCCCGCGCACAAAATCAGGATCGCGCAGAAAGGCATCATAGCTGGCGATGATCTGCGCCTCGCTTCGTTTGCGCAATCCTGATAAGGGATCGGCCAGAACGGGATAGCCAAATGCCCATGCCAGTTCAAGCAGTTTTTCAAAGGATGCGCCACTGAGGCTTGGCCCGGCGATGATGATGCCTCGTTGGGCGGCAACCATCTTTTCCGCCAGCCGCTCGATGGTGGGCATATCAATGAGGCTGAGATGGGCATCGACGACACGCGGGTGAGCCGACAACAAATCTGCCTCGTGCCTTTCGTGTTTCTGTCCCCTTTCCGGCACCAGCGGTTCCCTGAACGGCATATTCAGGTGGATGGGGCCGGCGGGGCGGGCGGTCGCGGTGGCAACGGCGCGGGCAGCCTGGGCGCGGATGTAGCGCAGGGCGGCGGGCGTGCCTTCGGGCAGGGCGATTTCCGCGAACCATTTGACGTGCGTGCCATAAAGGCGGATCTGGTCGATGGTCTGGGGCGCGCCGTTGTCGCGCAGTTCCGGTGGGCGATCCGCCGTCAGCACAATCAAGGGGATGCGCGCGAGGTGCGCTTCGACCACCGCCGGAAAGAAATTCGCCGCCGCCGTGCCGGAAGAACACGCCAGCGCCACCGGCTGGCGCGATCGCTTCGCCAGACCCAGCGCGAAATAGGCCGCCGAACGCTCGTCAACGTGCATCCAGAGGCGCACGTCGTCCTGGCGAGCGGCAAAGCTCATAGCGAGCGGCGTGGAGCGCGAGCCAGGGCAGATGACCACATGGCGCACTCCGGCACGCCACAGTTCATCCACGAACGCGCCGATATAAGCATAGAGCGGATCGGGTAAAGGTGATGCCATCATAGCGCCTTCCCCCTCTCCAGCTCTGCTGGGGAGGGAGCTAGGGGATGGGGCCGTTCCTCGCCCAGCGCCCGCAGCATCACATGCAGCTTCAGGCGCGACTCGGCATATTCACCGGCGGGGTCCGATTCACCGACGATGCCGCAGCCGGCGAACAGCGTAGCCTGAGCACCCTCAACCAGCGCCGAACGCAGCGCGACGGCAAATTCCCCATTGCCGGCAGCATCCAACCAGCCGAGTGGGGCGGCATACCAGCCGCGATCCAGCCCTTCCCCGGCGCGAATGAAGGCCAGCGCAGCCGCGCGGGGCGCGCCGCCGACAGCGGGCGTGGGATGCAACTCGCCGATCACATCCAGGATGCTGCGGTTGGGCAACAGCTCGCCGCTGATGGGGGTTTGCAGATGTTGCACATTCTTGAGCTTCAACAGGTGTGGCTGCGCCGCGATCTCCACTTGCTTGCAGTGCAGTGCCAGAGCCTCGCGGATCGTCTCGGCAACGATGCTGTGTTCGATGTGATTTTTCGCGCTGGCCAGCAATTCCGCGCCGATGGCTTCATCTTCTTGGGGCGTCGCGCCGCGTGGCGCAGTTCCCGCCAGCGCCATCGTCACCAGATGGCCGCGATCGACCCGCGCCAGTTGCTCTGGCGTCGCGCCGATGAAGGTTTTGCCGCCACGCCGCACCGCGAAGATAGACGCGCCGGGATAATGGTGACGCAGCCGTTCCAGCGTGGCGGCCATAACAAACGGCTGCGACGCTTCCGCCGCCACGCCGCGCGCCAGCACCACTTTCTGCAACTCGCCATCGCGCACCAGGCGTGCCGCCTGCGCCACCAGCTCCATCCATTCCCCAGCGGGGCGCAGATCGCGCACCTGCATGGCGATCTCCGGCTCGCTGAGCGCTGGCGTGGGGCACTGCTCCCAGGCGACGGTTTCCGCTGCCAGGGCGTCCGTGTCGTCATCTCCGCTGATCATCCGGCTCAGCGTCAGGGTGGCGCGATCAGCAAACAGGGCATACAGCGCGTGTGGCACCACCAGCAAACTATCGGGGAAGCCGCGCCAGAGCGGCGTGCGTGGGCGATGCGGATCAAAGGCGAAACCGCCGCAGAGAATGGGGCCGCGCGCCGCGTCGTCGGGGAGATCCGGCGTGGCGACGATGATCGCATGACGCAGCAGCGCGCGCCACTGCGCCGAGGTTGCGGCGAAACGCGCCTCGCCCTGCGCCTGGAGGGCAGCGGCAACGCCCGCGCCGACCAGCGCGCGCCCACTGCTGGGCTGTTCCCAGAAATATGCCTCGCGTTCGGGGGAAATGGTGGCATAGAGCGCCACCGGCTCGCGTGGTTCCACCGGCAGCGTCAGACTCACCAACACCGGTTGACCCAGGCTCAGCGCTCGCTGCTGCCCGGTGTGCAAGGCATCACGCCACACCTCGCGCCAGCGTGCCGCCAACCAGGAACCCATCCCGCGCGCACCCGCCGGCCTGACGATCATCGTACTCATCAAATCTATCTCTGCCGTCTCATCTGAGGCGGCACTGTGTCATCAAATATGTGGCGTGGATACCCCATGCTTCAGGCAATGGGGAGGAAACGCCACCCGCCCTCAGACGGCCCTTGCTTTCGTGCCTATCTGACGAATGGGCGATATATACCAGCTACATCGCCACTCCATATCGTAGTAAAAGCGCCGCGTCGGCTGCAACCAGATATTTTGTCGGGTAAATGCCCTAAGGTGAACACCGGCCCCCTTGCCAGAGATGATATAGTCGTCTCAGAAGGACTGAAGGAGGAGCAGAGGGCGATGCAGAAGAAGTGGTTGTTCGCGGGTTTACTGGTGTTGCTGGCGCTGATGACGGCGTGCGGCCCTTCGGGAAAACCAAGCAGCGCGAATACCATCCCGACCGCGACTCCTGGGGCGAATCCCGGCGGCGCGGCGACTGCGACGCCTGCCCCCACTGCCACGCCGGTGCCACCCACTCAGGTTCCCCCAGCCAATGCCGGCATCGCCGGGGTGTGGGCGGGTTCTGCTCCTAATGGAGCCGCCACGCATGCCATCATCGCTGAATGCGGCGGCAGCGCCTTTGCCGCGCTCACGCTGCCCGACGGCTCAAGCGAAGTGGCGCAAGGACCGGGCAGCCACACGTCCGCCACGCTCAGCGGCATCGCCTATCAAAATCACGCGCCCGCCTATAAAGATGCCTGGACGGTGAGCCTGCAATCCAGTAACGTATTGCAGGTCATGCTCAATCGCCAGCCCATTGCGAAAGGCACGGCAGCGAAGCTGAGCAATACGCTCGCCCTCAGCACCACCGCCATCCCCGGCGCGCCGGATTTCAGCGGCACCTGGAACGGCACGCAAAACACGCAAACCGATCAGATCCCCATCCGCTTCGTCATCAGCCAATGCGGGCCGATGATCAACGCCGCCATCTATCTGTCGCAGAACGATCAACTGCCCAGCAGCCCGCAAGAAACCGGCCTGGGAACGATGGTCAACGGCCAGATGACGGTGGAAACCACCTTCAGCGTCAGCGCCGGCTACTTCTTCTATGACCGCTGGAGCATGACGCTGGCCGGCAGCAATCACATGACCTTCACCGATTTCACCCATTATCTTGATCCGGGCGATACCACGCCTGACACGCCAACCACCGGCTCCGCCGACCGGTGAAATGAGCCGGCGGTTGATGCCGCGCCTAAGCCATCAAATCCGCCTGCGTGGAATGAATTGGGAACGATCTCAGCCGCGCTGCCGGGCATGCGCCATGCGATGAGAAGGTGATCGCATGGAGGAAATGGATCATGGCCGAGACGAAGCGCGGCACGCGAGCGAAACGCGCAGTGGCATCAGGATACCCGACGGATGATCTGGCGGCGTTGCGGGCGAAAGCCGCCGAGGTGACACGCCGCCTGACCGCGCGCTATGGCGAGGTGCCCTTTTCCAGCAAAGATCCCCTGAGCATGCTGATGGAGATTTTGCTGTCACACCGCACGCGCGACGAGCAGACCGACGCAGCCTATGCCAACCTGCGGGCGCGCTTCGGCACATGGGAAGCCGTGCGCGACGCGCCCACCGCCGAGG
>JAJPKG010000119.1 GCA_021323815.1 Pseudomonadota bacterium | reverse complement strand
GCCGGCTACCGCGCCGGCCTCGTCGAGCGCGGGCAAGATCCGCAGGATCGGCGCGTCATTCCCCTGGCGCTGACCGAGGCGGGCCAGAGCGTGGTGGGCGAGATCGCCCAGGAGAGCCAGGCATATCTCACCCAGCTTGCGGGGCAGCTTGGCGACGATCTCGAACCGCTCACCCTGGCTTTGGAGCGGCTCGTCGCTGCCATTGAGCAGCACCCAGCCCTGCCGGCGGATCTTCCTGTGGAGGTGCAGCCATGAGCATCGGCACGCGCATTGGCCGCACCTTCGCTTCGCTCTCAATCTATAACTATCGTTTGTTCTGGTTTGGCCAGCTCATCTCGCTCAGCGGCACATGGATGCAGACGACGGCCCAGGCGTGGTTGGTGCTGAAGCTCACCAATTCCCCTGTCGCGCTGGGCACCGTGACGTTTCTGCAATTCCTGCCGATCACGTTGTTTACGCTGTTCGGCGGCGTCTTCGCGGATCGCCTGCCCAAGCGCCCGGTGTTGCTGGCCACGCAAACGACGGCGACCATCCAGGCAGGGCTGCTGGCGTTTCTGGTGCTGACCAACACCGTGCAGTTGTGGCATATCTATCTGCTGGCGCTGCTGCTGGGGCTGGTCAATGCCTTCGACAATCCCACGCGCCAGGCGTTTGTGATGGAACTGGTGGGTAAGGAGCGGGTGCAAAACGCCGTTGCGCTCAACAGCTCGCTTTTCAACACGGCGCGCATCGTCGGCCCGGCACTGGGCGGCATCGTCATCAGCGTCATCGGCATCGGCCAGGCGTTTTTGTTCAACGCGCTCAGCTTCTTGCCGGTCATCGCGGGTTTGCTGCTGATGCATCCACGCGAGTTTTATCCCTCAGAGCGCCCGCCGCGCGGTAATGTCTTCAAGCAGGTTGGCGAGGGTGTTCGCTATGCCGTCAAGACCCCGGCAATCTTCATCATCCTGCTCACGATGGCCATCGTCGGCACGTTCGGCTATAACTACGGCACCATCCTGCCGCTGCTGGCCAAATATGTCTTGAACGCTGGCGCGGAAGGGCTGGGCGTGCTGACTTCGGCGGTGGGGATCGGCTCGCTGGTGGCGGCGCTAGCTTTTGCCTCGTCGCGCCGCACGTCGCTGGCGGTGCTGCTGGGCGCGGCCTTCATTTTCTCGGTATTGCTGGTGTTGGTGGGGCTTTCCACTTACCTGCCTCTGACGCTGCTGTTGCTGGTGCTGATGGGCGCTACCGGCATCGTCTACACCGCCAGCAGCAACAGCGGTTTGCAATTGCGTGCTCCCGGCATGCTGCGCGGTCGCGTGATGAGCCTATATTTCCTGCTGTTCGCCGGCACCACGCCCATCGGCGGCTTCCTGGTCGGCGTGCTGACGGCGCGTTTCGGTGTGCAGCCCACCATTGTGCTGATGGGCATCATCTGCGTTCTGGGCGTCGCCGGCACAAGCTTGTATGCGTGGCGCAACCACCTGCTCTCGCGCACCCGTTCAACTGCTGTTCTGCCGCCAACGCCGCTCACCCAGCCACCGGAACCCGTTCCTCTGCCTGATCCCGCCCCCACCGCATCCCGCGAAGAGGTGTATCAGGAATAGCGACAACATTCAACGGACAGCGTGTGGACCATTGCCCTCAACGGCTTCAACCCTTATGTGAATTGCGCCCAGCGCCCGTAGGAGCCTGATTGGCCCTGGCGGCTAGCTGGTGCTTGAACCCCCGTAATGGAGTTTGAGCATCACCCAGACGATGGAGATGGCGATCATCCCATAGCCCAGGATGAGACCGGTGATCGCCATGCCGTTGCTGCGCGAGACACCGGGGCGCATCGGCTGGGCCAGGCTCACGTGACCCAGCGCCACCGCCGCAATGCCCAGCAGCGCAGGCAAGAACGGCCAGCCGTCCGTCACCGGACCGGTGCACAGAAAAGGGAATGAGGCAATGCCAGCGATCATCGACATCAGCGCAAACTGGTTCACGCCTTTTTCCACCCGGTCGGTGATCTGATAGTTCAGCATCGGAGTCGCCTGCGCCCATTGGGGGGGCACATAGACCTGCGGCATCTGCGAGGGCGGGCCATAGGTTGGGGTCGGCGGTGGTGGCGGCGTGCCGTAATTATTCGGCATGGGATCAGTTGGAAACGTCATCAGTGCGATCTCCCACGAACACCAACCGCCCTCAATCGCGCAGGTGGCCGGCTATGTTCGGCCCGTGCGATTTCGGGCGAAAAATCAACGCGAGCAGCGCAAAAAGAACGACAACGCCAATCTGGATGTACACTTCCAGCGGGCCGGGAACGCTGTTATCCCACTTCACAATCACCGGACCGATCTGTTTGTCGCCCAGCACCATGCCCCCTGCGGTCAAGGCCAGAATCAGGCCGGAAAGATACATCAGCAGCGGGAAGCGCGCGATCAATGCGGCGACGCCGGCACTGGCGATCAGCAAGAGGATGATGCTAAGCAACAGGCCGATGGCGAGCAGCAGATAATTTTGTTTCGCCAGTGCCGCAATGGCCAGGGCGTTATCAAGTGACATGCTTAAATCGGCGAGGGCGATGGTGGTGATGGCGCGAATGAAGGATGCGTCGCTTTGCAGCGCGCGCCGGCCCACGCGCGGCTTCTCCATCGCCTCTGCTTCTTCCGGCTGCTTGCCCACATCGCGGATCAATTCCAGCGCGATCAGAAAGACGATGACGCCGCCGATGGCGCTGACGAAAGGGATGAGTAACAGTTGGGTTGCCAGCAAGGTGAGCGCGATGCGCAAGGCGATGGCGATCATGCCGCCAAAGAGGATGACGCGCCGGCGTCGTTGCGCGGCGAGCTTCGAGGCGACGGAGCCAATCACCAGCGCGTTATCGCCGCTCAGGGCCAGGTCTACTAGGACGATGGCGATGACAATGCCGATGTCGGTGAGGAACATAGTTGAAATCGATGCGGGCATGAGCCGGCCTCCAGACAGTGCGTTACGGGTATAATAACAGATCGCGTGATTAGCTGGCTACAAAGCAAACATCATCGTGAGGAAGTACCAGAATGGTACACCTCATGCAGCATGATGTCATATGGAAGAAATCCCACCCCAAAGCTCATCTTTTCCAGGATGGTGCGCCAGCCGGTGGCGCGATAAAACGCCAGCCCGGTGAGGTTATCGGACTGCATCGACAGCAGGGCGCGGGGATGTGGCTGCCGCGCCAGCAGTTCCGCCACCAGCGCCTGCGCGATGCCCCGACGCCGTGCCGCGCGGATGACACCCAGTTCCATCAGGCAAAATGAATCGTCTAAAAGTTCCCGCGTCTGTTGTGGGCCGAGCGCTTCCGCCACGCGGTCGCGCCACCATTGGCCTGGATGATTGCTGAATCCATACGTCATCCCCAGCACCGTTCCCGTCGCCTCGTCGCGCGCCGCCAGGCCGATGAAACCGGGGAAGGTGCCGTGCCATGCCAACTGATCGGCCAGGTCGCTCGTTGAGCGGTAACTATGCGGTGGATCGCTGAAGGCATCTTTCCACGCTGCGATGATCGGCTTCACGTCGCCCGCCGGGGTGAAAGGCGCGATGGCAAAAGACATAGGTTTCCTCACTGGGCGAAATCGCGTCAAAAATCGCATAGTCCGCCTCATTACGTTTCCTCTTCCTTATCATTGTACCGCGAATCGCTTGCCGGATGCTGCGATATCATGCTAAAATGCCCGCGAACTTGTCAGAATCGTAAGCATCAGGAAGGAAGACGCATATCATGGGATCGCTTGAGGGCAAAACGGCTCTGGTTTTCGGCGTGGCGGACCACCACAGCGCGGCGTGGGCCATCGCCGACGCCCTGCGCCGCGAGGGCGCGCAACTGGCGCTGGCGTATATGGAGCGCTTTGAGAAAAACGTGCGCAAGCTTGCCGCCGACATCCCCGATGTCAAGTTGTTCGTCTGCGACGCGCAGTCCGACGAGCAGCTTGACGCCACCTTTGCTGGAGTGCGCGAGGCATGGGGCGGGCTGGATGTGCTGGTGCATTCCATCGCCTTTGCCAAACAAGGCGTGCGCTTCACCGACACCGAGCGCGAAGATTTCAAGACGGCTCTCGACATCAGCGCCTATTCGTTGATTGCCATGTCCCGCCGCGCCGAACCGTTGATGCAAGCGCGTGGTGGCGGATCGATCATGACGATGACCTATCAGGCCAGCCAGCGCGTCGTGCCCAATTACAATCTGATGGCCATCTGCAAAGCCGCCCTGGAAGCCAGCATGCGCTACCTCGCCTATGATCTCGGTCCCAGCGGCATCCGCGTCAATGCTATCTCCGCTGGCCCTTTCCGCTCGCTCTCGGCGATGGGCGTGCCGGGCGTCCGCACCATCTTCGATCAGGTCGAGGAACACGCCCCCTTGCATCGCAACATCACCACCGAGGATGTCGGCAACCTGGGTGCGTTCCTGGCAAGCGACGGCGCGAAAAACATCACCGGCCAGACCATCTATGTCGATGCCGGTCACAGCATCGTCGCGGGTTAGCCCCACCCCCTGGTCCCCTCCCCAACTTTGCTGGGGAGGGGGAATCGAAAGGCCGGGTGCAGGTGATTTGACCACCAGAGTGCAATAAACATTGCGGGCTGCGATTGCGGCACGAAACAATAGCGGTGGCAACTGATGCTGCGCTATGTTTTCGGTGAGCATCTTGCCCCTGCCATTGCTGTAGCCTTACGCTGGCGCGGCATTGATGCCGTTACGGTGCCAGAAGAGATGCAGGATCGTTTGCTATGGTGTGATTGGTGAATCTTTGAGGCTATACAATGATGCAACATCCTGACAAAACCATTGATGGAACGTGGCTGCCCTGGCGCATCGGGCGTGGCCGGGTGGAAGGCGACGCCGCTGCGTTACGTCTGAGCTTCGAGGCCACCAGCGCCGCGCACTATACCGATGCCGAGGTGCATGATTACGGGCGAGATCGCCGATTCGCGTGGCGTCCGCCGTTGCGGCTGCGCTTGCGGGCGCGCGCCTCGCATCCTGCCGCCCAGCCCAATGTTTCCCACAATGCCTCTGCGTTGCTCGGCACGGCGGGTTTCGGCTTCTGGAACGCGCCGTTCATGAGGACCATTCAGGTCGGTCGCCTGCCGGAAGCGGTGTGGTTTCTCTATACCTCGCCGCCGAATAACCTGGCGCTGGTGCCGGGCATGCCGGGCTGGGGATGGCGCGCTCAGGTGGTGCATGCCCACCGCTGGGGCGCGGTCGCTGCTGGAATCCCCACCCTGGCGGCGATGGCCTGGGCGCGCGTGAGCGGCAATGAGGCTCCCGCCGCGCGCTGGCTGAACCGCCTCACCGGCGCGCATGAAGCACTCATCGGCGTCGATCTCACCGAATGGCATACCTATCAACTCGACTGGACTGCTGATGCTGCCACATTCTTCGTTGATGGAACCGAGATCCTGCGCGCTCCTGCTCCACCCCCTGGACCGCTGGGTTTCATCGCCTGGATCGACAACCAATATGCTGTTATCACCCCACGTGGCATGTTCAAATCCGGCATCCTCGCCACTGGACCCCAATGGCTGGAACTGGCAGGGGTGGAGATCGGGACGATTACGCAGCAATCTTCTTGCGCCACAGCGGCGAAGGCCACCAGTTGGAACGACCCAGCAGCGCCACAACCGACGGCACCAGCAGCGTGCGCACCAGGAATGTATCCAGCAACACGCCGATGCCGATGCTGATGCCCAACTGGTGAATTTGATCCGAGTTGCCGGCCAAACCGGCGATGAGAAACGTCGAGGCGAGGATCAATCCCGCCGAGGTGACGGTGGTGCCGGTGGCGTTGAGGGCCACCGCGACGGCCTCGCGCAGCGGGCGCTGATGCGCTTCCTCGCGGATGCGGCTCATCACCAAGATGTTATAATCCTCGCCCAGCGCCATGAGAAAGATGAACATCAGGAAGGGCAACACAAAGTTCAGCCCTCCCGCGTTGCCGATTTTCTGGAAGATCAGCACCGCCAGGCCCAGCGAGGTGAAAAACGACAGCGCCACGCTGACCACCAGATAAAGCGGCGCAACCAGGCTGCGCATGACTACTGCCAGCAACAGAGCGATGAGCACCAGCACAATCGGCACGATGCGCATCAGATCACTATCTGAGGCGTGGCTGACATCATAGGATGACGCGGCGCGGCCCAGCACACCGCTATCCGACGCGCCAGCGGCTTGCGCGGCCTGTGTCGCCGCCCGGCGAATGGCGGGAACGGCGTTCAGCGCGGTGGTGCCGGTGGGATCGCCGGCGGTCAGCGTCGTGTAAAACTGCACGGTGCGCCCGTCCGCGCTGATGAACTGCGCCTCAGCGCGATAGAGCCGATAATATTGCGCGGGAATGTTCAGGCCGGCGGGCGGCTGGGCCGGCAACAACTGCGGCGGTCCCAGATAAGCATAGATTTTGGCGAGTTGAGCGGGCTGCACGATGATGCCATTGGGATTCAGCGCGCTCGTCACCGAGGCAAACTGGCCCGACGCGCTGAGGCTCTGTTGCGCCTGCTGAATGGCGGTGAGGTTCGTCCAGACCGACGCGGGAAACCGCATCACCACCGTCGTCGGGTTGGCGACGGCTGAGGGGAAATGCGCGTTCAGCGCGGCGGTGCCGCTGGCCGAATCGCTGCCGCTCGGCCCCGTCGTGGTGCCGGAAAAGCCCGCCGGCTGATAGCCCGTTGCGAAAGTCGCCAGACCGCCGAAAAACACCAGGCCGATGATCAGCGTGATGAGCGGCTGCGCCACGATGGCGGACGAGATCTTGCCCCACGCGCCAGCGCGGACTTCGCCCGGCGTGACCTTCGTCGGCCAGAAGGCGACGCGCCCGGCCACGGCCAGCAAGGCGGGCAACAGGGTCAGCGCCGCCAGCAGCGTCATGGCAATGCCGATGGCCAGGCCCGGTCCCAGCGCTTTATAGATGCCGAAGGTCGCCAGCAACAGGCACAGCAGCGCGCCGATGACCGTTCCCGCCGAAAAGGTGATGGATTCTCCCACGCGCTCCACCGCCCGCACGACGGCATCTTTCGGCTCCAAGCCGCGTTGCAGTTCTTCGCGCGCGCGCAGCGTCAGAAAGAGGCCGTAATCCGTTCCCGCGCCAAGCACCAGCACCGTCAGGATGATCTGCGTCACGGATGAGACTTGCAGTCCGGCGGTCGAGGCTTCGGCGATGATCGGCCCCGACGCGGCCAGGGCCAGACCCGCCGGCAGCAGCGTCAGCAGAGGTGCAAGCAGCGAGCGATAGACGACGAACAGCATCACCAGAATGGCCAGGTAAGAGAATGCCTGGGTCAGCCGTTGCGCCTGACGCGATGCCTGCTGGTTATCCACATTGATGGCGATTGGCCCGGTGAGATAGACATGCAACCCGGCAGGCAGCGCCTGCGCTGAGACGGCGGCGCGCAGATTTTTCACGACCGCATCCGCCGCAGGATTGCTGCTGAGGATATCCAACGCGATCTGCGCCTTGTGCGCCTGATTATCTTTGGAATCACCTTGATCGCGCACATCGGTGACATGCGCCACGCCCTTGAGGGCGTTTTCCGTCGCCAGCAGTGCCGCTTCATCCGCCGCTGTCAGCGGGCCGTCGTTGCGCACGGCCACCAGTGTGGCGCTGGTTTTGCCCACCGGCAACAACGGCGCGGCTAGATCGGCGGCGTGCAGGCTGGGCGCGGAACTGGGCAAGAAATTACTGGTGTCGCTGTCGGCCACCCTGCCGAGCGAAGGAAACGCTTTGATACACACAAGGGTTATCACCAGCCACGCGATGATCATGGGGTAACGAAAGCGCACCGCGAAACGGCCTAAAACACCCATCTGTCGGTTCTCTCTTTCACATATGTCACGCGAGTTCGTCCAGCGCAAAAAATGATGGTGGCAGCGGCACGTCGAACAATGCAGCGGGGAAACCATGTTGCATTACACTCAACACGTGCTCCGCCATGAGATCCGCCCCCGGCTCATCCTGCTCGAACCACCACGTGACCGATTGCAGGATAATCCCCGCGAGCAATCGGGCAAGCAGCAAGCTATCATCAGCGCTAAAGGGGGCCAGATCGGGGGCATGATCGAGAAATTGGGCGAAGACCTGCACCAGCACATCGCGTGCTTGAAAGCGCCGGTTGGCGATGCCGCCCATCAGGGCCACGCGAAACAGCTCGCGTTGCTCATATGCCGCGCGCAAAATGACGCGCAGCACCACCGGCAGCGTTGGGCGCGCATGCGCGCGAATCTCTGCGAGGATGCGCCCGCGCAAAGCGCCCATGCCGTCTTCCACCAGCGCCGAGAAGATGGCATCTTTATCATGGAAATGCAGATAAAAGGTGCCCACCCCCACGCCTGCCGCGTCGGTGATCTCCGAGATGGTGGCGTCATGGAAGCCCCGCGCGGCAAACACGTTGCGTGCCGCGCTGAGCAAATCCGCCCTGGTGCGCGCCCGCCGTTTGGCACCGCGAGGCAGCTTCACCGCCGGTGATTGTTGCTCGTCTCGCTCCATATCCGCTCTCTTTTATGAATCTGAATTCAGATTCATATTTGTTTGATATGCAGAGTATAGCAACGGAGTGAGGCGAAATCAAGAGGAAAAACGTCACCTGGTGACGTGAGCACTAAGCCTCTGCCGGGCTTGGGCCAAGATGAGGCGATACGCATATTGCCCTGGCCTTGCGGCGCGTCAGCATGCTATACTACTGAATAGAGTGAAAAATCTCGTGGAAACGAGGATCGCCCCAGCATGGCCAGCTTATATCCGGTGCACTCGTGTCATGAGTGCGAAGCCGAGGCAGCCGGGCGATGTCCCACCTGCCGTCATCCGTTGTGCATCGACCATTTTCCCCGGCATGCGCACGCGCCGTGCGCCCGGCACCTGGCGCAGCACCACGACGAATATATCTGTTATGTCTGCGGGGCCGAGGTCGTGCCGGAACAATGGTCCACCGCCGTCTTCGCCCACACGATCGATGCCCATGCCTGTGTCGGCTGCAACCGCTATATCTGCGACGCGCACACGCGCCGGACCGACGAGCAGGTGAAGATCGTGCAGGATGGGCTACGCAGCCATCGCTATCACATCACGGCGCGGTCGTGCGCGTTGTGCGCCCCGCTGCGCGGTGCCGGGGGATTAGTTGGCGTGAGTTGGTGGGTGGCGGGCTTCGTCACTGTTGTGCTAGCCGGATGGTTCCTGTATCATGCCTGAAGCGAAAGCCGTGCCCTTGCGCGCCGCTGACGAGCAAGCGCAGTTACAGCGCGCCGTCAGCCGCTTCAAGCCGGAGATCGAGGCCGAGTTGCGCCGCGTGCTTGCCGAGGCAGACGCAGAACCCGCCCTGCGCGGCTTTTATGGGCAGATGGCCTATCACCTGGGCTGGGTCGATGCCGAACTGCGCCCAAGCCCCGTGGTTTCCGGCAAATTGCTGCGCCCAGCGCTGGTGCTGTGGTCCTGTGCGTTAGCCGCGCAGTCCGCCGGAGTGGATGACGCAACCCAGCAGGCGCGTCATCACCAGGCCTTGCCCGCAGCGGCAGCAGTGGAGCTGGTGCATAATTTCTCGCTCATTCACGACGACATCGAGGACCGCGACCGGCTGCGGCATGGTCGCCCTGCACTCTGGACCATATGGGGCGAAGCGCACGCCATCAACACCGGCGACGGCATGTTTTCCCTGGCGCGGCTGGCGTTGTGGGAAAGCGTGGCGCGCGGATTTCCCGCGAAGCAAGCCGTGCAATTGGGCAAACTGCTGGACCATACCTGCCTGCGCCTGTGCGAGGGACAATTTCGCGATATGGCTGCCGAGGCGGGCGACGATGTGACGCCGGCTGACTATCTGGACATGATCGCGCGCAAGACCGCCGCATTGATGCGCGCCGCCACCGCCATCGGCGGCACCATCGGCGCGCCGGAAAAACCCAAAATCGCCGCCACCCTGGCGGATTTCGGCGAGGCGCTGGGGATCGCCTTCCAGATGCGTGATGATCTGCTGGGCATCTGGGCGGCGAGCACCGAACTGGGCAAGTCGCATGCGGGCGATCTGCGCCGCAAGAAGATGACGCTGCCCATCATCCATGCGCTGGCCCACGCGCCGGAAGCCGACCGTGCCCGCCTGCGGGCCATCTATCGTGCCGACCGCGAGCCGGATGACGACGAGATCGCCTTCATGTTGGATCTGCTGGATCGCACATCGCGGGCGTGGTGCCGCGAGCAACTGGCCGCGCAATGCGACGCCGCCCGCAAGGCACTCGACCGCGTGACACATGATTTGGTCAACCACAAGCGGTTGCCCCTCCAGACCAGCGAGCATGGGGAGAACGCGGCAGAGGCGTTGGGGGCGCTGGTCGCCTATATCGCCCTCGCCACGCAAGGCTAAATCCATAGCAGAGCGGGTCGCGCTGGGCAGCGCCCGGCGGGAAACAGCGCACGCGAGCAGCGCCGGGGGAAACAGCGCACGCGGGTAGCGCCCGGCGGGAAACAGTGCATGCGGGCAGCCGGGGGATAGAATCCCCCGGCTCGAAAAACAAAGCCCTACCGGGCTGCAACCCGGCAGACCTATTCGCAGGAGTGTCACGAGTGGAACTGCCGCCGGAATTGCGCGTCGCGCTTGATGAGGAATTGCAAGGGCTGCCGGCAAAAAAGCTGGCGGCGGTGGCGGCGGATCTTTCGCAGCGCTATCGCGGCGGCGCGCCGGTGAGCGGTGGAAAATTTGTGCAGTCGCCCGCAGACGCGACGGCCTATGCGGCGTTTCGGCTGCCGGCCACGTTCGGGGCGATCTTCTCCGCGTTTGAACGGGTGCGCGAACGCTTGCCGGAATGGGAGCCGCGCTCGCTGGCGGATGTGGGCGCGGGACCGGGAACGGCGAGTTGGGCGGCATGCACGGTGTGGCCGGATCTCCAGTCCATCACCTTCTTCGAGCGCGACCAGGGGATGATCGCGCTGGGCCAGCGGCTGGCGGCACATGCAGAGATGCCGGCGCTTGCGGCGGCGACCTGGCGCAACGTGGAGCTGGCCGGCGCATGGGAAAGCGCGCCGCACGATCTCGTCGTCGCGGCCTATCTGCTGGGCGAATTGCCGGAAACGACGCTTCAGGGCTTCATTCAGCGGTTGTGGGCGATGACCGGCGGCGTGCTGGTGCTGATCGAGCCTGGCACGCCGAGCGGTTTTGCGCGCATTCGGGGGGCGCGCGAGCACCTGCTGGCCGGGGGGGCACATGTCATCGCTCCCTGCCCGCACAATGCCCCCTGCCCGATGGCCGCTGACAATTGGTGTCATTTCTCACAGCGCGTGGCGCGGTCGCGGCTGCATCGTCAGATCAAGGGTGGGGAGCTTTCGTATGAGGATGAAAAGTTCTCTTACGTCGCCCTGTCGCGCATGCAGGCTGCGCCGGTTCGCGGGCGCATCATCCGGCATCCGCACATTCAAAAAGGGCATGCCGATCTGGAAATCTGCACGCCGGAAGGGCTGACCAAAATCAGCGTCACACGCCGCGACAAAGCGCGCTTTCGCCTGGCGCGCGACCTGCGCTGGGGTGATGTGCTGCCGGAAGATAGCGACTAGCTGATTTGCGCTATCCATCGGCGAAATCTGATACAATCACATCAAACAAGACGAGAGCGCGCAAAAGGGACCACACACGGATGGCCGAACTGACCCTGGCACAACTAGATCGCTTGCGCGAGGTGGGGCGCATCGCCACCCGCCCAGACGCAACCACCTTGCTGGTGGAAGGCGAAGCAGGGCAACAGTTCGCGCGCAAAACTATGCACACCCCGTTTTTCGCCATGCGGGCACGCGGGCTATTCATGCAACGGCTGCGTGTGCTGGTGAACCTGCATCATGCCAACGTGGCGACTGTGACGGCAGGCTATGTGCGCAAAAACACGGAATGCTCCACGTTCAGTGAATTCGCGCCGCGCGGCTCGCTCTATGATGCCGTCTCATCCCCCGCCAGCCGGTTGTGGACCCTGCCGCTCACCCCGCCGGAAGCGCTGCGCCTGATTCGCGAGATCGCCAACGGCGTGCAGGCGCTGCACGGCTATGGCATCTTGCACGGAGGATTGAAGCTGAGCAATGTGCTGCTGGTGACGGGGCAAGACGGCCACCTGCATGCTAAAGTGACCGATGCGCTGCTGCACGAAGGTTTCGCCTCAGGCTCGCTGCGCTCCGGCACCAGCCGTCCGACGGATCTGGCAGATCCCTGGCTGTATCTCGCGCCGGAGCAATACGCGCAGCGGCCCGATCTGGCGAGCGATCAATATGCGCTGGCGGTGATCGCATTTTTGCTGCTGACCGGCGAGACGCCCTATACGCTGGATGCCGTCGCGCACCTGCAATCACGGGAGCCGGTGCCGCTGCACAAGGCCAGCTCGTTGAATCCCATCTTGCCCGTTACGGTGGATGGGGTGCTCTGGCGTGGCATGAGCGCATCGCCCAAAGCGCG
>JAJPKG010000335.1 GCA_021323815.1 Pseudomonadota bacterium | reverse complement strand
GCCGGACCGTTGAGGTGAAAGGCGCTGACCGCCTGGCGCAATTGCTCGGCGAGATCGCTGAGCGTCTGTGTCGCGGCGACCGTTTCTTGCACCTGGGCGGCCATCTCTTCCGTTGCGGCGGAAACCTCTTCGGCAGCGGCGCTGTTTTCTTCGCCGACGCTGGCGACCGTGCTGATTACCTGGCTGATCTGCGCGGTGCTGTGGACCATCGACTGCGACTGCTGCTCGGTGCGCGTCGCGCGCATGACGCCATCTTCCACCTGGCTGACGCCGTGCTCCATCGCTTCCACCGCCGCCGTCGTCTCGGCCTGCGTCTCGCGGATGATGGTGCCGATCTCTTTGGTGGATTGCGCCGAGCGTTCGGCCAGCTTGCGCACCTCGTCGGCCACCACCGCGAAGCCGCGCCCATGCTCGCCCGCCCGCGCCGCCTCGATGGCCGCATTCAGCGCCAGCAGATTCGTCTGCTCGGCAATCTCATCAATTGTCTGCACGATCTGCCCGATCTCGTTGGAACGCTCGCCCAGGCGGCGGATGCGCTCCGCTGTGCGGCTGACGCTCTGCTTGAGGGTTTCCATCGCCTGCATCGTTTCCATCGATTCACTCTGCAACAGGTTGCTCTCACGCGCCAGCGCATCCAGTTCGCGCGCCGCGTCGCCCAGTTGCGCGCTCTGGTTTTGCGCGCCGGCAGCGACCTGCTGGATGGTCTGCGCTACCTGCTCGGTAGCGTGCCCGGTCTGTTCCGCCGCCTCAACGATCTGCGCGGAAGCTGTTGCCACCCCCGCGCTCATCTCATGCACATGGCCCACCAGCACGCGCAGATTCTCGATCATCTTATTGAGCGCTTTGGCCAGGATGCCCGCCTGGGGCTTGCCCTCATAGGGCACCAGCAGATGATCGATGCGGGTGAGGTCGCCATCGCCCACGCGCTGCATGATCTGCGCATATTCCTGCTGACGATGGATGACCTGATTGAGCGCTTTGGCGAGAATACCTTTGCGCTCGTCGTGCTTATAGCGCGCCTCGATCTCATCTATGGGACTCAATTCGCCATCGGACAGCTTTTCTGCGGCGTTCACCAGTTCGCGCAGGTTCGCCAACATGCTCTGAAACGCCAGGGTCAGTTGTCCCGTCTCGCTGCGACCGCTGTGACGCGCCACGAAATGCTCAATATCCGGCAGCTCGCCGTCGGTCACCTGTTGCGCGATGCCCACCATCTCGTGCAACGGCTGCGCGAAGTGATGCGCCGTCCGATAGCCCAACGCCAGCGCGGCCAGCGTGACGACGATGAGGCAGCCCGCCAGCAGCCAGATCATGCGGGAATAGGTGGCGGCGGCATCGGCCTGGGTGGCATCGGCATGTTGCTGGGCGGTGCCAATCAGCGTAGTAAGGGTTTGATCCAACGTGGCGGATTGCGGCAAAAGCTGGCTGACCAGCATCGACCGGGCTTTGGCATTGCCGTCAGCCGTGTTTTGCGCGACCAACGGTTCTGCGGCGTGCAACGTGCCGAGCCAAGTGTTCAACGCGCTCTGAAACGTCGCAAGCGCCTGTTGCTCGTCGGCGCTGTGGGAAAGCGCCAGATAGGCGGCAAAATCAGTCTTCAACTGTTGTTCATCGTTGGTGACGATCGCCAGATCAGCCGTCGTTTGTTGGGGATCCGGCTCAATGATCGCCTGGCGAAAGTCGCGCCCGATCCGAAAAATGTCCGCGCGAGCATTGCCAAGCGACTTGATGCTGGGAAGGCTGTGGCCGGCGATGGCATCGGTGCGGGCAGCGATCTGGCCCATGCCCCAGATGCTGATGACGCCGACGACGGCCATGACGGCGCAGATCAGCCCAAAAGATCCCAACAATAGTGTCTTCGTCTGCATATCGCGCAGCCCGCCGGCGCGGGAAGGGATTGTGGAAGCCATGCGAAACCTCATCCGATCATGATCGTTGCGTCATCCATGACAGCCCGCGCCCCTGCTGCACGGGTCATTGATCACTTCTATCGGCATCGGATGAAGCAGACTTGAACAAAGATGAGCGGGATTTTCATGCTCCCACGAACGTTCCCACCGCCAGCGGCGTAAGGGGGCGCACGAAGAAGATGCCGCTTCCCCCCGGCGGCGCGTTAAAAGATTGCGGCGGCGCGGATCTTCCCAGAAGACAGCGTACCAGTATCCAGCGGGCAAGAGCACTGAGAATGCGCCCCGCGGCCCGCATGTGGCCGCGACGGTGAAGAGGACGCGATCATAGTGATAGCTGCGCGCGTCGGTTTTTTGCGCGAAGGCCATGAAATAGACGCGTCGGCCTGTTGCGGGCGACCCATCACGGTTGACGACGCGCCCGCGCGCCGGCTGGGGCATTTCCGCCACCTCGCTTGCGGCGGCTGTGGCGGGCTGGTGATGCAAGATGGCGCGCAATTGCGCGTTCATGGCGCGAATGTCGCCGTCTGCCCCGGCTGCCAGGGCTGACTGCAACTGCCGCATCGCCGGAATTTCGCGCAGAGCCTGCCGCGCTGTCACTGCCGCCGCAGATGTGCCGAACTGCCGCGCGACGATCTGATATTTTGCCAGAGCGGCGTCGCTGTCGCCGCTCAACAAGAGCGCGTCGCCCCAGGCCAGATAGGTCCGGCTTGCGGCGTCGCCGAGCAGCGAATGGCACGCGCCATCGCACGTGCCGGAGTTGAGTTGGCCGGCATAGATCGCGACAGCATCGGCATAGTGATGCGCCCCCGTCAGTCCCCGGCCCCAGGTCAGCGTCACCGCGCTCAGCCGCGCGCGCAGATCGGCGGCGGTAGCATCAGTCGAGGGCGTCAGCGCCAGAGCGGCGCGCAGTTGCTGTGCTGCGGTCTGCCAATCCCCAGCGGATTGCGCCCTCGCGGCCCAGGCCATGTGCAGTTGCGCCTGGGTGCCCTGTGGCGCGCCCGCCTCTTGAGCGGATTGCAACGCCAGTGCATACGCGCCGCTCAGGGCATAGGCTCGCGCCTGCTGCCAGGCCAGGGGGCGCGCCGACACGCATGCGAAAGCCGCCAGCAGCACTGCGGTGAGCACCCCCGCCAGCCGCGCCGCGCTGATGCGCCGCTGCAAGATCGCGCCCCAATTCGCCGCCAGCAGGATTGTCAGCAGCACGAAGGCCACCAGCGCGGCCATCACACTCGCATGACTCCAACTGTGATCAGGCGCAAAGCGCGCCCAGGCGATGCCGCTGAGCAGCACCGCCGGCGCGATCAGTCCCACGCCCAGATGCTCCCAGCGCAGGCGCAGCGGGCGACGCGCCACACTCCCCGGCGGCTGGACGCGCTGGACCACGACTTCCACGACGGCGATCAGCGCCAGTTCCACCAGCAGCCACAGCAGGCACACGGCAAAGAGGTTGAGCAGCAGCACGCTCTGGGCGAACGGGAAGGGATGCAGCGTGGCGGCGAGCGCGGGCGTGGTACCCATGACGAACGGCGTGGCCGGTGCAACCTGCGGAGCGTAACCGGCATCGTGCAGAGCCGGCATCTG
>JAJPKG010000241.1 GCA_021323815.1 Pseudomonadota bacterium | reverse complement strand
TGCACCGGGCAGAATGCCGTTTCGTGCGCGAGATCAAGGAAGAAGCCGCTCACCAGAACGGCAACGGGCATGCGCCCACGTCGCGCCGCTGGTTTCACGTCCGCTGGGATACCATTCGCCCGGAACGCTACCGCGTGTCGTTGCTGCTGACCGGGCGCGACCGCGCCGGGCTGATGCTCGACATTGCCGACGTGCTGGCGCGCCACGAGTTAAACATCGTCAGCCTGGGCGCGCTGAGCATCAGCACCCGCTATAAAGCCATCATCCGCCTGACGGTGGAAGTGCAGCGCCCCGAACAGTTGCAGCGCGCCTGCCAGCGGATGCTCAACATCGACGGCATCGTCAGCGTGGCCCGCCGCGACCGCGTTTCCCAGCAGAACGCTCCCATCACCAACGGATACGCCAGCCACCTGGACTGAAACACTCAGCCCCATTCTTGGTATACTATACAGAGATATGGCAGATCCGGCACCCGCCATGCCGAGGGGATATGATATGACAACACTTTCACCCAACACCGCCGCATCTGACGGCGAGCCTGAAGAGGCCGGGCAAGCCATTGCCGCTGCGCCGTTGGTGCCGCCCGCCGCGCTGGTGGAGCGCCTGCTGGCAACACTGCGGCGTTACCTGCCGCCGTCGGATGTGGAACTGGTCAGCAGCGCGGTGGAGTTCGCCGCGACGGCCACCACCAGCGAGGCAACCCTGCGCGACATGCTCACCGTCGGCGCGATCCTCGCCGACATGCATCTGGTGGATGCCACCGGCATCACCGCCGGCATGTTGCAGCACGCTGCCATCGACCCGGCGAGCCATACCGTCGATCCCCTGCTGGGCGAGCGCATCCTGAATGAATTCGGCGTCGATGTGCTGGCGCTGATCGAGAGCATCGCGCATTTCAGCGCGCTGGAATCGCGCCGGCGCAGCCGCCAGCAACAGCCCACCGCGCGCCCCCGCGTCATCAACGCCCAGGCGCGCCACGCGCAACTGGAAAAAGTGCGCAAGATGTTCATCAGCATGGGCGACGCTCCGCGCGTCGTCATCTTCAAGATGGCCGATCACCTGCTGCGCGTGCGCGCCAGCGGTCTGTCGCCGGATGAAGCGACGCTGCTGGCAGAGGAATCGCGCGACATCTACGCGCCCCTGGCGGCGCGGCTGGGCATGGCGCGCGTGGAATCCGAACTGGAAGACCGCGCCTTCGCGCAACTGGAACCCGATGAATATCGCCGCGTCTCGAATCTGGTGGAACAGGTGCGCCGCGAGCAGCAAACCTACATCGACCGCGTCTGCGCCATCCTGAAAGAGGAAGCGGCGAAGATCGGCATCATCGCTGAAGTGTCCGGGCGCTATAAACATCTGTGGAGCATCTATCGCAAGCTTCAGCGCAACGGCTGGGACATCCATGAGGTGTATGATCTCATCGCGTTTCGTGTCATTGTGCCCACTGTGCAGGACTGCTATGCCATGCTGGGCCAGGTGCACGCGCTCTGGACGCCTAAAGAGGACCGCATCAAAGACTTCATCGCGCATCGCAAGGCGAACGGCTATCAATCCCTGCACACGACGGTCTTTTGCCTGGATAACCGCCTGGCGGAGATCCAGATCCGCACGGCGGAGATGCACCGCAACGCCGAATATGGCGCAGCGATGCACTGGTATTACAAAGATGTCGGTGACAACGCCCAACTGGATAAAAACCTCGGCCCCTGGGTTAAGCAGATCCGCGACTGGCAGCTTGATCTGCAACAACGCACGTCGGGCCAGGAAATGCCCACCGCCGAAGCCGGCGCGGGGGCGATGGCGCGCATCTTCGTCTTCACGCCCCAGGGGGATGTGAAGGATCTGCCGCTCGGCTCGACGCCGGTGGATTTCGCCTATCAGATTCACACCAAGCTGGGGGATCATTGCGCTGGGGCACGCATCATCACTTCCGGCCCGCAGATGACCAAGCGCATGGTGCCGCTGGACTATCTGCTGGAAAGCGGGCAGATCGTCGAGATCATCACGCGCAAAGACGCCCACCCCACGCGCGACTGGCTGAAGTTCGTGCGCACCCACGCGGCGCGGACGCACATCAACCGCTATCTGAAGCAGCACGAGCGCGACATCTACATCACCATCGGGCGCGAGCGGCTGGATAGCGAGATGCGCAAGGCCAGCCTGGGCACGCTGGAAGCATTGAGCGAAGAGGTGCTCAACGCAGCAGTGCAACAACTGGACTATCACACAGCGGAAGAGATGTATGCCGACATCGGCGGCGACACGCTGCGCCCGTCGGCAGTCATTCAAGCCATTCAGGCGAAGCTCAAGAGCATGGCCCCCGTCGCGCCACCGCCCGAAGAGGAAAAGCCGGCTGCCACCGCGCTGCCGACCTCCGACGCCGTGCTGAACCTGGCCGGCGTGGGCGGCTTGCTGGCAAAGCTGGCGAACTGCTGCCATCCCTTGCCGCCCGATCCCATCGTCGGCTACATCAGTCGCGGGCGGGGCATCGTCATCCACCAGGCGCGCTGCCGCAGCTTGCAACGCCTGCGCGAGCGCGAAGCCGAACGCCTGGTGGCAGTGGACTGGCAGCAGATGCGGCTGGATCGCTTTGCAGCGCCGTTGATCGTGCTGGCAAACGACCGCACCGGCCTGATGCGCGACGTGACACAGCAGATCCACGAGATGAAGCTCAACATGCAATCCGTCGCCAGCCAGACGAATCGCAAGGGTGTGGCGACGATCTCGCTGACGCTGCAACTGAACGTCTCGCCCACGCGCAAAGCCGAAGATGGAACGGTGATACCCGCCGCCGCGCAGGTGAAACAACTGCTGGATGAAGCGATCCGCCGCATCCACGCCATCCGCGATGTGTTCCTGGTGCAGCGCGACACCCGCGCGCTGGTGGAAGAGGATGGGGGAGCGTGATACATCGCGCTCGACGCCCGCCGGGGTCCGCCGGGGTCCGCCGGGGTCGCCGGGGTCCGCCGGGGGGTCGCCGGGGTCCGCCGGTGGGTCGCCGGAGGGTCCGCCGGGGTCCGCCGGGGTCCGCCGGGAGCTAAACCTCCCGGCTCGGAACAGAAACCCCTCCGGGCTGAGGTGGGCATGTGGGTCAGTGGCATGGTGACTGGCGCGGCACGGGATTGGGCGCGTAAATCATGCCCCCATAAAGACAAACGTGGCAAGTGTTGGGTTGGGGTTTTTACATGCCGTCGAAGAAACTGCTGACCGGCGCTTGCCAGCCGGGCATGTGCGTTGTCGTGATGGTTTGCTGGTCGGTGAAGGTGACAGGCGCGTTCGGCGTGGTCCAGACATCGACGGTGCGCGTTTTCGGCCAGACCACCCACACTTCCGGCACGCCGCCATCCAGATAGAAGGCTGCTCGCGCTCGCATGTCCGGGCGTGAATCGCCAGGTGAGGCGACTTCGACGGCGATGAGCGGTGGCGTTTGACCGATGCCGGGACCAGGGCGATTATTGGTCGTTGTAACCGCAACATCGGGAACCAGCATGGTTGTTTTGGGCGCGTCCCCGGAGAAGGTGAAATCGAAGCCAACATTTTGCACAACCCGAAACCGCTCGCCTTTTGCTCGCCAATAAGCTGCCAACACCTCGCCGATGAATTGACAGATCAAACCATGCTCGAGTCCGGTTCCTGGCATGCGGATCAACACTCCTCGATACACCTCATAGCGATAGCCGTCGTCAGGGAGCCGTTCGACATCATCGGCGGTGAAGGGCGCGCCGCCGAGCAGTGGCTGCCCCCATGCCGGAAAGGGGTGTGATTGCGCGTGCATGCCCCACCTCGTTTTGATGATCTCGCCATTGATGCTCGTTTCTAGTATCGCATCGTCCGTGAAAAATGCCAAGAGCATCATGGTTTCTCCATTTTCCTTCTGCTGTGGCAGAATAGATCCAGCAGGAGGATTTGCCATGCGCATCACCAATGTCGCGCCGACGCAGCACGATCCAGAGCGGGTGAGCATCTTCGTGGATGAACGCTTCGCTTTCGCCTGTCACGCGCTGATTTGGCTGGCGAGCGGCTTGCATATCAATGATCGCGTCACGGAAGAGGATCTGGCGCGGTTGCGCGTGGCAGAGGATCGGCGGGCGCTGAAAGATCGCGCCATCGGCTTGCTGGCGGTGCGGCCACGCGGGCGCAACGCATTGCAGCGGCGGCTGGCGCAGGGAACGAAAGCGCACCCCGCACCACCCCCTGAGATGGTGGAGGCAGTGCTGGACGAGTTGGCTGAAGAAGGGTTGATCGACGACCAGGCTTTCGCGGAATATTGGGTGGAACAACGCGATCGCTTTCGCCCTAAAGGATCGCTCGCATTGCGCGCCGAACTGGCGCAGCAGGGCATCACCCGCGCCGACGCTGAAGGTGCCCTGGCCCCCGAACGCGACCTGGAACGCGCCCTCGCCGCCGGTCGTCCCCGCGCCCAGCGCCTGGCCCACCAGCCAGGGATGGATGCGCGTTCATTCCGCGATCATCTTGGCCCTTTCTTGCAGCGGCGCGGTTTCACCTACAGCGTGGCGCGTGAGGCCGTTGCCAGCCTCTGGCGCGAATGCCAGGACGACAACTCTGGCGCAATGGATGACGCTCTGGCCGAAGATACATAAGAGACGATATATCTTGTTCACCATAGCCCGGAGGGGGTTGCTTTTCCGAGCCGGGAGGTTTAGCTCCCAGCGGGCGTGATGGCATGAACTCTTCCTCCCCGTTTGGCTGATGAGATCTTGGACTGCTACGTGCTATACTAAGAAAAGACACACACACTGAACCTGCTGGCACATATGCCGGCATGCGTTTCCTCTCCAAGGAGAATTTTTGACATGGCAGCACCATTCGACCCACGCGAATTTCTCTGGGAATATCGCGGCGCGTCGGGCAAGACCATCACCACGCCCAGCGGTTTGACCATTCCATACGTCATCGAGCAGACCCCGCGCGGCACACAAGGCATGGATATCTATTCCCGCCTGCTCAAAGACCGCATCGTCTTCATCGGCACGCCGATTGATGACCACGTGGCGAATCTGGCCATCGCGCAGTTGCTCTTCCTGCAAAGCGAAGATCCCACCCGCGACATCAACCTGTATATCAACAGCCCCGGCGGCAGCGTCTATGCCGGCATGGCGATCTACGACACTATGCAGTTCATCCAGCCGGACGTTTCCACCGTGTGCCTGGGCATGGCGATGAGCATGGGCGCGTTCCTGCTGGCAGGCGGCGCGAAAGGCAAGCGCTATGTGCTGCCGCATTCCACCGTGCTGATTCACCAGCCGCTGGGCGGCGCAGAAGGTCAGGCAACCGACATCGAGATCACCGCGCGCGAGATCGTGCGCCTGCGCAAAGAGATCTACGAGATTCTGGCGATGCACACCGGCCAGACGGTGGAAAAGATCAGCGCCGACTCGGACCGCAACTATTTCCTCTCCGCGCCGCAGGCCGTTGATTATGGTCTGGCGGATGAAGTGATGCAGCGGCCCAACTTGCCCGCCACCTCGCGTTAGGATGATCATCCCCACCCATACCTGATGGGTGGGGATTTTTTTGCGCGCCGTTGCCTATGGTATTGAGGCGTTCGGCCAGGTGTTGGCCTCACCCCCCGACATCCACCCCAGCAAAGCTGGCGCGGGGGAGTCTCAAGGCAACGCGCTCTAAAAAAAACCTCCCTCCCTAGCTGTGCTGGGGAGGGAGCCGGAGGGAGGTCGTTAGCGTTTGCCCTTGCGCACGGCCCATGCCTCGCGGCGGGTGCGATAGGTGGCGTAGAGCGCGACCACAAACGCGATCAACGCCAGCCACACGCCGACCTGGGTGAGAATGATGGCGGTAAAGGTGATTTGATCCGCCAGCCACACGGCTGCGTAGCCTATCACCAACAGACCCAGGCTGGCGACAGTGGGATGATCCTGAAAGAATTTGCGCAGTTGCTTCTGCACGCGCGAGATCACTGAGGTCGCCACCACGATGACGGCGGCGAATAAAAACTTGTGCTGATTATCCGGATTTTGGGCAACAAACGGAATGAACATGATCACTGTTCCCGCGATGCCCACAATCGCCGCCGCGATATTCAGATTCGTCACAGGCCGGGCAGCAGAACGCGTGGCAGCGATGAAGCCCAGGATGATATTCGTCAGGGCAGCGATGGGAATGAAGATGACCAGCAACAGGAACAGCAGCGAGAGCGGGTCGCCTGACGAGCCACGATAGCCGCTGATGTGCAAGCCGTTCTGCGCAACCGCCAGCGCATAGCAAAAACCTGTTGTGGTCGTCTTATCTTGATTCAGCGCCAGGCTGTAGCAAAACCCGCCGGTGGTGTTGGCCGGCGGATGCAAGATCCACGGCAGCACGACAAACGATGCGAGCGCGATGATCCCCCAAACGATGCTGAGGGTGGCATATTTGGCGACAGATGAGGGTATGCCTCCACGTTGCGACATCCCAGGCTCCTTTCGGATGATGACTATGGACGATCAAACGATCAGGATGTCGCCAGAGTAGCAGAAACGGCGCAATTCGCCAAGAAGCGAATCCGCCGTTTGCGCAGAGATGTGAGCTACTACCGTCGCGCGCCGGAAGCAGCCAGCGTCGTATGGTGTGATTTCGCGCTTCCTGCCTTATCCCTGCGGACGCTCTTGCACGTCGCGGGCAAGTTCTGAGCGCGCGGCAGGGTGCTCTGCCGCCTGTTTATTCGCCTGAATGTTGCGTTCGCGCTGCGTCTTGCCGGTGCCTTTCGTGGCTGCCAGTACCACGCCGGCCCAGGGGATGCCCACGATACACAGGCCGCCAATGACTGAGAGAATGAAATAGAGCACATCCATTGCTGGGGTGCCTCCTAAGCAGCTTGCTTCACTTCGTGATCCACGGCTTTTTCCGCGCCAAGCACCGTCCGCGAGATAGCGCGCAAGATCATCGTGGTCCAGCCGGCATAACCGGCCAGCAGGGCGATGATGCCCGCCGTCACATCCGTCAAAATGGTGGGTGCCCACTGGTGCAGGTAGGCATAGGATACGAATAAGACCGCGCCACCGCCGATGGCTGCTGAGAGAATGGCCATGCCGATCGCGCTGAACAGATCTTTTAATGCCGCTCCGATGACGTGCCCAATGAGTCGCATGAGAATGCTCCTTTCGCCTGAGACTGGCTGAACAGATCAAGATTGCTGCCCTTTCATTGGCAAGTTGCGTGCCAACCGGGCAAGAAGGGGTACCCAAAATGGGATGCGCGGTATATCGTGGGAAATAAACTCGGGACGCTGAGCAGGACGCCGATGACCTAACCTATGAGCAGAATATCATTCCATGTGGAGGTTTCCCATGCGTCATATGCAGGTTTCCGCGTCAGCCACCATCGCCGCGCCCCCGGAAACGGTCTATGCCCTCATCGCGGATTATCATAACGGGCATCCGCGCATCTTGCCGAAACAGTATTTCCGCGATCTCACGGTTGAGTGTGGTGGGATCGGTGCGGGCACCGTCATCACTTTCAAGGCGGGCGTGCCGGGGATGATGCAACCGATCCGCGCGACGGTTACGGAGCCGGAGCCGGGGCGAGTGTTGGTGGAGACGAACGAGAGCAAACCACCCGTATTTGTCAGCACGTTTACGGTGGATCCCATAGAAGGGGGAGTTTCTTGTCGTGTGACGATCAGGAGCGAATGGAATCTCTCTTCCGGCATGCAAGGAGCCATTGAGCGCATCATGATTCCGCCACTGCTGCGCCGGATGTATCGCGCTGAGTTGCACCAGTTGGGTGAGGTCGCTGTGCAAGGGATCAAATAACCATCGCGTTCGCTGTGTGCTTATGGATATGCTATGCTGCATCGGCGCGACGAATTATGCGCGAAATGCGAATGGGAGAAACTGCGCCATGCAAGCTGAGCCTGTGGCGCGTCACGGCGTTCCATGGCGATGGGCGTTGCGCATCTGTGGCGTGTGGGCCGGTGGCCTTACCACAATGCTGGCGCTTGTCGCTGCGCTCAATCCCCCGTCGGTGACGCGAGCAATTCTGGGCATGGCTGCCGGTCTAGGTATTCTCTGGATCGGCCTGGGTGGAGCATTCGAGCTGGTGTTGCGCGAACCCGCCCGCCGCGCCGCGCGCCCTTTCACTCGCGTGTGGCCAGTCGCCTTCGTCGTCGGCGCGACCACCTTAGCCCTGATCGAAGAAGCCATCGCCACTGGCATGACGAATACCGCGCCATTGTGGGGAACCACCTGGCAGCAAGCGCACATCACCGCGTCGAATAATTATTTCGAGGTCGTGGCGTTTCACAGCGTGGTCGTCTTCATCCCTATGTTCATCGCGTGGGCCTGGCTGCTGCACCGCTATACGTTTCATCCGAACGCGGTGTTGCTGCTCTTTGGTTGCAACGGTGTTATCGGTGAAACGCTCTCTTTTGGCGCGCAAAATCTCCTGATGTTCGGCTTTTGGGTCTATGTCTATGGCTTGATAGTCTATCTTCCGGCATATGCCTTCGCGCCGTTGCAGCGGGGGCGGAATGCCGGGAAGGTCGCGCATCTGCTGGCCCTGACGCTGCCGACGTTGGCATCTGTTCCGGTGGCATTGCTCGTGTTGGCGCTGCATCACTGACGCGCCACAAAATGCATTTCGCGCTATAATACCCTTGTTACGGAACCGCAAGAAAAGCCGAATGATGCAGTTCGGCGTCCAACTGATAAAGGACATCCAACGATGGATTTCACCCTCACCGACGAGCAACTGAGCATACAGCAAACGTGCCGGGCATTTGCCGAAGAGGCGATCAAGCCTATCGCCAGAGAGATCGACGAGAAGTCAGAATTTCCCCTGGCGCTGATCAAAGAAATGGGGAAGATGGGCCTGATGGGCCTGCCGATCCCCGAACAGTATGGCGGGGCGGGTGCCGACTTTTTGAGTTATTGCCTGGCGCTGGAAGAGATCGCGCGGGGTGACGCCTCGGTGGCCATCACGATGGAAGCGCACATCTCGCTGGGCAGCACGCCGTTTTATCTCTATGGCACCGAAGAGCAAAAGCAAAAATATCTGGTGCCGCTGGCGCAGGGCGAGCAGCTGTGGGCCTTTGGCCTGACGGAGCCGGGCGCGGGATCGGATTCCGGTGGCACCCAGACGCGCGCCGAACGGGTTGGCGATGAGTGGGTCGTCAACGGCGCGAAGATGTTCATCACCAATGCCGGCACGCCCATCAGCGGCGGAGTGACGGTGACGGCCGTGACCGGCAAGCGCCCCGATGGCCGCAACGCCATCACCAACCTGATCATCCCCACCGGCACGCCGGGCTATGTCATCGGCCCGCCTTTGAAAAAGATGGGGTGGAAAGCTTCCGACACGCGCCCGCTGAACTTCGATGATTGCCGCGTGCCAGCGGAAAACGTGCTGGGCGAGGAAGGCAACGGTTTCCATCAGTTCATGCAGATCCTCGACGCCGGGCGCGTGGCCATTGCGGCGCTGTGCGTGGGTCTGGCGCAGGCATGCCTGGATGAATCGCTGCACTACGCGAAAGAGCGCAAACAGTTCGGCAAGCCGATCAGCAGCTTCCAGGCCATCCAGTTCAAGCTCGCCGACATGGCGATGGAAGTCGAACTGGCGCGCCTGATGTATTACAAAGCCGCCTGGCTGCACATGCAGGGCCAGCCATTCGGCAAAGAAGCTGCAATGGCCAAGCTCTTCGCCTCGGAAGCCTCTAAGCGAGCCGCCGACCAGGCTGTGCAGATCCACGGCGGCTATGGTTTCATGGACGATTTTCCCGTCTCGCGCTACTGGCGCAACGTCAAGGTCAACGAGATCGGCGAAGGCACCAGCGAGGTGCAACGGATCTTGATTGCAAAATATCTCGACGCGCGGTAACATCGCGACGCGCGGTGCGGTAAGGGGGGCGCGATGAATCGCGCTCCTGCTGGTTTTTGTCCCGCTCTGTCGGCTGGCGCGAAAGATGCTATTTTTGGTATAGTATTGACGGTATCTTTTTGCAACCAGCACAAGGAGCACGCATTTCATGACAGCGATGCCCAGCGCGGCATCGCCTTTCGCCTTGCTACAAGCCAGCAGCGAAGGGCGATGGCCGCGCATCTGCGAGAGACATCAGTCGCCCGGCGTGGCGCGGGTGGCGATGTTGAGCTTTCACACGTCTCCCCTGGCGGCGCTAGGCCGCAGCCGCGATGCCGGCGGCATGAACGTCTATGTGCGCGAACTGGCGAAACACCTCGGACGGCGCGGCATCACTGTTGATGTCTTTACTCGTTGGACTGATCCTTCTCTCCCCCAGATTCTCCCCCTCGGCACGCGCGCGCGCCTCATCCACATTCCGGCGGGGCCGCTAGCGCCGTTGCATAAGAACGACCTGTATCCTCATATCCCAGCCTTCGTCTCTGGGATCGATTGCTTTGCCGTCACCGAGCGGGCGGAATATGATGTCATTCACAGCCACTATTGGCTTTCCGGCGTGGCGGGGTTGGATCTCGCCGAGCGCTGGGGCGCGCCGCATCTGGTGATGTTTCACACGCTCGCCCGCCTGAAGCAAGCTGCACGGCCCGAAGAGCAGGAGCCGGCGATGCGCGGCATCGAAGAACAGCGCATCATCGCCGAGAGCGACCGCGTCATTGTTGCCACCGCAGACGAGCGCGCGCAGATCAAGCGGCTCTATGGCGCGACATGCGGCAAAATCAGCATCATCCCCTGCGGCGTCGAACTGGGGCGCTTCACCCCCGCTGGACGCGACCAGGCGCGCGCCCGCCTGCGCCGCGCGCTGCATCTGGGCGACGCGCCAGTCATCCTCTATGTGGGACGGCTCGATCCGCTGAAGGGCGCGGAATTGCTGGTGCGGGCGCAGGCACATCTGCGCGAGCGCGCCACGCTGGTGCTGGTGGGCGGCGATGCGCGCGATCCCGAACGCCCCCGCCTGCGCGCCCTGGCACGGGATCTCGGTGTCACCCACCACATCCGCTTCGTGGACTCCGTTCCGCAGGACGCGCTGCCAAACTATTATCGCGCCGCCGATCTGCTGGCCGTCGCCTCGCACTATGAGAGCTTTGGCCTGGTGGCGGTGGAAGCGCTGGCGTGCGGCACACCGGTGATCGCGCCGAGCGTGGGCGGGTTGCCGAGCATCATCCATGACGGCGTGAATGGGGCGCTGGTCTGCCGCCGCACCCCCGAACAGTTTGCCGCGCGCCTCGACGCGCTGCTGAGCGATCCCGCCCAGATGGCCGAGTTGCGCGCCAATGCGCGACCCAGCGTGCTGCACTTCAGTTGGCATGCGGTGGCTGACGCGGTGAGCGCATGCTATGACGCGCTCGCACTGCCCGAACTGGCACTGGCGTGAAACCATTTTCACACGAACCAGACGCGGCTGGTGGCGAAGAGGCGCAGCGCGTCTTCCTGCTCTTGCGCGCTGATGGCACCGTCGCAACGACGACGGATTTCATCTAGCGCTTCCTGCGCGGTGAGGCCGTTGCGGATGAGATAAGCGGCCAGGACGGTGCCGGTGCGCCCCTGGCCCATCAGGCAATGGACGGCGGTGGCGTGACTTTGCGCGCTCTGCCGGTCAATGAAGGCGATGGCTTGCTGCAACTGTGCCAGCGTCGGCGCGTGCAGATCCGGTACGGGGATGTGCAGGTGGGCCAGGCCGCTGCTCGCCAGCACATCATCCGCCAGCGATGATTCGGTCAGCGTCAGCACCGCCTGGATGCCCTTGCGTTTGAGCCATTCCAGATCGCTTGCCAGCGCTGCCCGCATCTGCGCCAGATCAACGTCGCCGCGCCGCCCGCCGCGCTCGCCGCCACCCGGCAGGGAACATCCCGCCAGCACCCCATCAATCGCCCAATAAAACCGCTGCATGTCTTCGTCGCTCCCTGTTCGATAACGTTGTGTTCGTTTCTAGCATAGTTTTTCCAGATGCCGGCCAGATCAGGTGATCCGGCAGGGGAAGCCTGGCATTTTGGCTAGCGTTGTCGTTCGTTTTGCGAGATGCAATTATAATCTGAGCAGGCGGAGAACATTCCCCCATGATAAGGTGCAGCAAAGGATCGTAACTATGCCGGGATATGTGGCGCTGTTTCGGGCCGTCAATGTTGGTGGCACTCAGCCGGTGAAGATGGACGCGCTCAAAGCGATGCATGAGGCACTGGGACTGCGCGATGTCGCCACCTATATCCAATCCGGCAACGTCGTTTTCACCAGCGATGAAGCAGAGCCAGCGGCGCTTGCCACGCAAATCACCGCTGCATTCGCTGATCGCTTCGGCTTTCGCACCGGGGTCATCGTTCGCAGCGCAGAGGAATGGCGCGCTATCTTGGACGCGAATCCCTTCCAGCACCCGCCGGAAAAAGCGACGAAATGGATCGCCGTGACCTTCCTCGCGCAGCAACCATCCCAGACCGCCCAAGACGCTCTGAGGAAATCCTATGTCGGCCCTGAGGAGATTCATTTTGCCGGCAAGGAGATGTATGTCTATTATCCCGACGGCATGGGCCGCTCAAAGCTGACGAACGTGTACATCGAGCGCAAGCTGAAAACCACCGGGACGGCGCGCAACTGGAACACCGTTCTCAAGCTGTGGGAGATGCTGCAAGGGCGAGATTAAGCATGAATCATCCAGCGAGCATGCAAAAAGATATCGAGGTATCAGACATCACGCTTGCTACGGGAACCAAGCCACCATCTACACTGCCCCCGTTACAAGGCACGTGGAAAAGCACTTTCACGTTGAATCCTGAGGCAGGCAAAGAATATACGTTTCATGCTCCAACCGTTGTTCATCAAGGTATTGGCATGCAATTGCAATCAATCGAGGTTGCCCCACCAAATCAGGCGGGGGTGGCAAAAGATGGCGGTGTTCGCATCCTACTTTCCATTACTGGATTGCCGGCAAATACACTCATCCAAAGCTTTTATGGCTGGTACCCTTATTCACCTCCACCAGTACATGGTTCCCCAGTATGTACAGTCCCACCATGCAACGGCGTTCAGCCGAACCCCCCTCGCGCGTTGCTAACACTTCCGGGGTTTGCCGTACGTGCAGGGAACAATGGGGTATCCTTTCCCCTCACTTCAAATAGCATGCAAACGGTTGGAGACGAGGGAACAGTACAAGTCGAACTATTGTATCCAGGGCAAGGAACCCCGAATGGAACGACTGGAACGTTAGTCATCTCCAATCTTCAGTTCCTTGTCGCCACTGGCGGTCAATCACGTGTCAAAGAGACGCTGCCAGGAACCTGGACGCTGGAAATACCGCTCCAATCATAGGTACGAGTGGGCATCGGGGAAGGCAAGAGCATTGCCTGTTCTCCCCGCGATTGCACCACTACGCAGCCGCTAATAGCGCTGCTCGATGCCCGGCCCGACCAACTCCGCGCCGCGTTTGGTCGGGCGTTTGCGCGGGGGCTTGATCTTGCGCGTGGGCAGGTGACATTCCATCGCGCGCAGCACATTTTGATAGACGCGCTGCTGCTCTACGATGATGGTATCCGGCCCCAGGCCCCACCATTCGCGCGGCGTGAAGTAGGCCGAGACCTCAGCCTCGCTGCCGCCTGATGTGCCGAACCACTGGATCAAATGCAGGTTGTCGGATTGCAGCAGCCACAGGGCGAGATCCACCAGTTCGGCCTTGCCGGTAAGTTGGGCGACGGAATAACAATGCGCCATCAATTGATAGATGGCCTGCTGGGCCTTATTGCCGAGGAAAAATTCCATGCCGCCGGACCCCGCCCAGGTGGTGGGGAAGACCGGCAGCGGCAGGTGATGCGCCCGCTCGCGGAACTCGCTCAGCGCCTCGCTGGGCAGCACGAAACGCACGCCCCGCCGGGCGCACTCGCGCGGCAGATTTTCCAGGAACTGGAAAATGCCCGTGTCGGCCCAGTGATGCTCGCCAAACGTTTCATAGTCCCACGCCAGGAAGGTGAAATCGCCCTCGTTGGCGCGAATCCACTCCGCGTAGGTATCCGCGAAAAGGGGATAGCTGGCCCAGGAGCGGTTCGAGAAGCGATAGCCTACGTCGTCGCTCAACTTCAGGTGGCGCGTGAACAGGCGCAGCGCGCCATCATAATGATAGAGATGCGAAGGCGAGCGCCAGCCCATCACCCACTCGCGGCCATCCATCATCGCGCCGGCGAAACCGGCCTTTTCCAGTCCGTCATAGATCGCCGCCGACATGCACATCTCGGTCGTGTCGGTGATGGTCGGCTCCTTGCCGAAAATGCGCGCCAATTCCTCGCGCATCCAGCGCATGCGCAGCACGAAAAGCGGCATATCCAGCATGAAGATGAAATTATGATACGGCTCCACGCCGATCAATTCCACGTTCGGCTCGGCCACCAGTTCCTTGAACATCGCCAGCAGGGTGGGATCCCACTGCTCGGCCTGGCGCAAGAACGAGATGGAAAAGCCGATGGCCAGCTTGAAATCGGCCTCGCGCACCAGCCGCAAAAACCGCTCGGTGGCAGGGTAGTAGCACTTTTCCGCCACCTTGCGGAAATAGCGCTCGTTCATCGCCTCGTCGAACGTGCAATGGATGATGTCGGGGATGGTGGCACCGTATGGAATCGGCTGCGCGGGCAGCTTCAGCCGGCGCGGTTGGTGCACGACGGTATAGACAATGGCCTGAGTGGTCATGTTGACATTCCTTTACATGATGAAAACTGGCGGGCGCTCCATGCCCCATGTGACGTGGCGTTATGCCTACTTGCGGCAACCAACAAGGCGAAAGCGAACGGAACACGGAGGGTACGGAGATTTTTTCACGGGAAGCACAGAAAAATGCTTCTTGCATGAGGAGTCAGCACACTTTTGCGTGCCGTCTTCATTCATCCTTTCCGTGTCCTCCGTGCGAGATTTTCGTGAACTCCGTGTTCCATCGCCTTTCTCCTAAATAGGCAAGCTCTGCTTGCGGCCCAGATATTCCAGCTTGCCGATGAGGTTGGCGATGACCTCATCCCACAGGAACTCGCAGGCGGTGCGGTGGCCTGCCCGGCGGATCTTCTGCCGATCCTGCGGGTGGCGGTTCAGGTGGGTCAGGTAGCCCACGATCTCATCAGGATCTTCCGTTTCCAGCGAGACGGCGTTCTCGAAGCTGACGACGTAATCTTCGCCGGTTGAGCCGGTGAAGGCAATGCCGCCTGCCGCCATCACTTCCAGCCCCACCAGACCGAATGGTTCGTGGCCGGAGTTCGCCAGCACGGCGTCAGCACCGGCATAGCACAGCCGCACAAATTCTTCCGGCACGAAAAAACGCAGATTCAGGATGTCGGCATCGCCGGCGTCGCGGATCAGTTGCAGGCATTCCTGCACCGTCGGCTTGCGCGCCTCGATGTCGCGCACATACAGACCCAGGTGGCGCGCCCGGCTCAGCACCTCGCCGCCGTGCGGTTCCAGCCCGCCACGAATGATCATCTTCATCGGCTGACCGGTATATTTCAGCCGTGCCGCCGCTTCGACGGCCATCAACCAGCGTTTGTCGGGATCAAACCGCCCGATCTTGAACAGAAATTGCCGCTCCGGCACGCCCGCCGCGACAATGGAGCGCAATTCCTCCACGCCCTGCGGGTCCACAGGGTCCAAGAAGCGGCGCGGAATGCCGTTGGGGATGACGAGTGGATTGACGCCCCATTCCCACATGCGATGCTTCATATAGCGGCTGACGGTGGTGATGGCCGAGACGAAATTGAGCCGGCCCCAGTTGATGCGGTGCATCGACATCAGACTGTTGTTGTTCCACATCAGCAACACACGGTCGCGCAGACCGTGCCAGTGCAGTTCGTCCGAGATGCGGCAGATGACTTCCGCCGTGTGCCAGTCTTCCCCAATCACCACCACGATCTTGCCCTGCGCGACGGCAGGCTCAACGATCTGCGTGCGCACGTGGTGCGGCACCGTCTCGTTATAGTCGTACAATTTATGTTCTTCGCCGTCATAGACGCCGTTGGGATAATAGCGTGAGATCCATTGCGACCAGCGTTTCAGCACCAATTTGCCGTCCACGCGCCGTTCTTCCGATGGCTTGTCGGGGTCGCCGATGAAGATAAGATGGGTCTCAAAACCCAGCTGCGCCAGCGATTCGGTCAGTTCGGTGACGCGCGTTCCCAGGCCGCCAGCCTGGGAATAGGGTGTATCTGGTCCCTCAAAACACAGCGAAACAAAAATGGTGTTTTCCGGCGAGATGCCAATCCCGCGTGCAGCGTCCGTCATTGCGCGGCGCCCCTCCCATCATCCACTGAAACTGATATCCGTTGTTCAGGTGGGTTTTTCCAACCGCCCCCAACCACTGCCCGTCGCTACCCGGCGTGCGAGGCCCTCAAAGCGCGTGCAGCGGTCATCCTCATTGTACCGCGCCCTGTTAGGGCCGGAGGTCATCCTTATGCCGGATTTTTCCCCGGCTTTTTTGAAACAAATGGGAAATGACGCCACCGCCATTCCCCCATTTTTCCGGCATGCATCGCTCAGCGCAGATAAGCCAGCAGCCCCAACACGCCGCCGGAAAGCCCGATCACCAGCGCGACGATCGCCAGGATCAATGCAAGACGTTGGCCGGCTTGCAGCCTGACACCGGATTGATCCAGGCGCGGCAGGCGCGTTTCCAGATCGTGCACGCGCTGTTCCAGGCTGCTGGCGGCGCGACTATAATCGCGCAGTTCGCGCTGAGTGACGGCCACCTGCTCTTGCACTTTGCCTTGCGCGTTCTGCGCAGTGGTCAGCGCATTTTGCAGCGCGCTCATTCCCTGTTGCAGCGTCGCCAGGTTTTGCTGATATTGCGCCAGATCCGGCGCGGACAATGTCGGCGTCACCGGCGGCGCACCCAGCGGATGCGTGGGATTTGGCGAGACGGCGCGCGTCGCTGCGACAGCCGCCGCAACGGCTTGGTCGATCATCGCCTGCACCTGGGCCGGCGTCAGTTGCCCACCGTTCGGCGTGACAAACGGCGCGCCATATTCCACCAGACCGCCGGTGGTGCGCGGCGCGGGGAAGTCGGGCACGTTATACCACGCGCCGGCGCGCGGCACGCCGAGATCACCCCCCAGGCCCACGCGCGGCACGCCCGGCTCCTGAAAGCCTGAGCGCGCCGGATCGAAGCCCGTGCGCTGCAACTCTTGCTGAAACTCGCGTTCCATGCTGGCGATGTTGTTGCGCACCAGTTGGGCGAACGATGGGTCGTTGATCAGATCTTTATCCAGCGAGAGCATGGTGCGCAGCCGCGCCGGCAGCAGCGCCAGCCCTTCCAGGTCGCGCTGGCGTTCCAGCCATTGGCGTCCGCTGCGAAAGAGCGTAAACGCCTTCACCGGCCAGCGCGTCTGCACTTCGGCAATGAAGCGCACCGCCTCGGCCAGCCCGAACGAGAAGGGATCGATATAGATGAAATCGCTGTTCTC
>JAJPKG010000003.1 GCA_021323815.1 Pseudomonadota bacterium | reverse complement strand
GAGATGTTCAACGGCATCCAGCAGGGCGATCCAGTGCGCAATGGGATCAGGAGCATCACGCGCTGCGCCCATCAGGTATCCCCCCTCCCCAGCCGCCGCACGGCCTCTTGGTAGGCTGCGAAGGCGCTCAAATACGCCTGATACAGGCGTTCCTGCACATCCTTGGGGGCATGCCCCTGTTCGGCACGCGCCAATTCGAGCCAGCAGCGTTGCATGGTGGCTTCCACCGCTGCCACCACCTGAGGCGTGATGACAGGCGGTAGCGTAATCGTTCCCATCACTACCACCGCCCCCCATGCCGCCTGCACAACAACGACAACGCATCCCCCGGTTCACCCAGCCAGTGATCGATGCCCCAGCCGTTGCCCGCCGCCCACACCACATCAGGGGAGAGGAATCCTCCACGCTCATACACCGCGAAGCCCCCCTCCCACACCGTCAGCATCCACGCACCATCAGCAACGGAGTGAACCGTGATGATCAATCCTGCCATGCTACTTCCGCTTCCTTCCTGGGAACAGGAGGATCACATTGGCCACGGCCATCCCAACCGCCATGCCAGACAAGAACACCGACACATTCTCCAGAATCAGATTCACGCTGAACCTCCTTTCAAGGAGCCAGGCAAAGCAGCCCCCCAACACAAACAGCCACCACCAAACGGCAGCGACAACAGACCACGCGACGAAAACCAACAAAGGGGTGATGTCCCAAACAATCTACCAACACCCGCCGTGTGCCTGGCAGAGCACCTGGGGCAACCGAGGCAAAATCGGATCATCCGGCCAGGTGGGAAAGCAGGCCGGGCAGAACGCCGCCAGAAAACAGACGGAACACACAACCCAACCAGGGGCGAATACCTGCCAGGTATGCGTATCATCCTCAGGGGCAAAGAGCGACCCCAACGGTTCACCCAGCCAGTGATCGATGCCCCAGCCATTGCCCGCCGCCCACGCTGCATGGATGATCTGTTGCAGTTCCGAGGGCAACGGTCCGACATATGAGCCGATCTGTTCCGGGGCAACATATTTGGCTGCTGCCTCAGGAAACAACTGTGGCGAGCCATTGCCCGCCCGCATACGCGCCGAGAAGGCAGCGAACGACGCGTGTCCTGCGGCAGATTGATAGTCCCGCGTGAACGCGTGCGCCCTGGCTCTACCAGCCATCACCTGATGCTGGCGATCCGCATTCCAGGCGCAGCATTGCGCCCGTCGATCAACCGTCACGCCGCTTTCCCCCTTTCAGGTTGCCCTGAGGAAAAGTCGCCGCCAGCTGCACCTGAAGATACGTGGGCAACATCCGAGCCGGATACGGGCGCACCGGCTCAGGACCATACACCATGCGTGCAATGCGTGACAAATTGGCCGACTTACGACATTTGGACGCTGAGGGCATATCTGTACCTCCATACCAAACAGCCCTGAGCCAGAGTCAGGGCAACACAAACGGCTCGCATGCGCCCACCGCATACGAGCCGTTGCCAATACCCGCGCAAATACACTGCGAGAGCAGGCTTGAACTAACCTCAGCCGCATAAGCCGAGGGGGCGATAGGTGGGGTATCCAACCCGCACGCAGACAGCAGCCGCAACGGCTCTATCACAACCATGAAAAAAGCGCCTTACTTGACAAGAGCCAAGCAAGACGCCGACAGAAAACCAACCAATTATAATTGCACTTCAGGAGCCGATAGCCGCCAGGGCATACGCGCCCGCCGCTCATTGGTCCGCACATACCCGATAGAGGCAACAGCAAGAGATGCCATACCAATCGCCGGACGATGATGATAGTAGATATGATAAATCATAGACGCTTCTTCCCGGAGTTTGAGGGAACAGATCAAACACTGGAACCGCTTGGCCCCATGCCCCAAATCCTCATAATCACCGATGGGGGCATACTGATAGACCACCTGCACCAGCGAAGCCGTGAGCGGCTGAACAGTCACTGGAATCGCCAGTGAGGAAAGCAAGCGTCGTTGCCGCGCCGAACCAGGAAGGCGACGATAGATGAGCGTAGATGGTCCCGTCACATCCGTACCTCTTTTTTATAGAGCAAAGGGAGAAGGGGAAAGATGTTCCCCTTCTAGATAACACATCCCCAGGCGTCACGCTGACGAACCCTCGTAACGAGGAGTGAAGCTCCCCCCAACCCCGATATATCGGCGTGCCGGGCTTCTGCGCTTCTTCCTGGTTCTGTTCAGTTGTTCAGGTTCAGTGCTTAAGTCAGACTAGGTTTTCGCCTCGTCTAATTTTAGTATAGCGTATTGGACTAGATAAGTCAAGTATAGACAGATCTTGCGATACGTGATAAGATGAAGGAAAAAACAAGTCAGGTCAAACAACTATGAACACGCCCGAATACATTACATCGAGCGAGGGCGAGAAGCTCTTGGGTGTCAGCCGCCAGCGATTTTTCTACTATGTGAATCAGGGCAAAATCCGGCGACAGCCAGGGCCAAGCCCACGCAAAAGCCTTTATAATAAGGAAGACATTGTACGCCTGAAAGCAAGCATCGGAGAACCAGAAAAGCTTCCCGAATTGCTGGTAGATTGGGTGCAACCAATGGACTTACCGAAAACAATGGCACTTGACTTAGTAGTCTATCAAGAAGATGCGATAGGAGATTTCAAGCTCTACTTTTCATGGCTGAAAAAGAATCCCCACATCACTCTGGCAGCATTCGATGCTTCACGTAACAACGTATATGCTTACCTCAACCTGTTGCCACTCCCGGAGTCAGTCATCCATTCCATCTTGAAAGGAGAGCGAACAGAAATAAGCATTAGCAGCGACGAAATCCAAATGTACCAAGATGGCGGCGAATATACGCTGTTGGCCGAAAGCATGGTAAGCCACCCTGACTATCCAGAAGCCATGGGAATCATCCTAAACAAGGTAGCATCGTATTGGTGCGAACAATGGCCAAAGCGCAAGATAACGCGCATCTATGCCCAAGCGATAAGCGATGAAGGATTATACCTAGTCCAAAAGCTCTTTTTCGCCCCATTGTTCGGTTTTCCTGATAATGCCTATGTACTGGATATGCAACGGAAAAACCCATCGCGGTTTGTCCGCAATTATCAGAACTGCATCGCTGCGAAAGGGAAAAACCTCGACAAGTGAGCATGGCATATGGTATGCTCTCAACAACAGAAGAAAGGAATATAACTTATGGCCGCCCAACCACAACAACCTATCTTCCCTAACGAACTAAACCTCGCTCTTGACCGTCTCTATGCACGCCTCATTACCTATGTAGATGCTCGCGTCGAAGCACTTATAGTGCAAGCACGTATCGACAAGCAAGAATCCATCGCGCGAGACAACGAACTCAACAACGGCATTAGAAGCTTAGCAGACGCTCTTTTAATCTTGACACAACGAGTAAGCAATGTAGAAACAACACAGCAAACAATCATTGATACGCTTCAAAACATGCAACAGCAAATCAGCGATGGGTTTGCCGCACAAGCAGAACGGCATAACGAACTGATGGTTCGCGTAGAAAGACTAGAGCGTGGAAACAAACCACCAGCTACAGATTGACGACAGTTTTGACGACAATACCCCCGAACAATGACAAACAAATAGAAAACAAAGAAGCGCAAGAAAACCTGAAATTTCCTACATAGCGAACACCTATGAACGCGGGAAAATGACCAGAAAGAGAATTCAACTTTCACGCTACTTTCTCCCTGAACCGTTGATGCGGCAATGCTTCACACGCTCGCTGCACGATGGAGCAGCCGGGTGGACAAAAACCTCGCGTTGCGAGCGCCCTATGCATAGGTATCGGCACCGTCAGGCAGCATCATAGGGAAGAAGAGACCGTTGCATGGAACTACACTAGTTGACCTATTTCCTGGCGGCAGCGCAAACGCACCATTTCCGGGCTGCATCGAATCGCTGGCCGCTGTTTCATTGACCGTCTGTTCGCAGCCTGTCACCGGCACTTTCCGCTGGTGAATGCGGAAAGTGTGCGTCGGCCACATCGATGCGGTGATTCACGCGGGGGAATACGGTGACGTCGAGCCTGGCTTGATCCCGGAGCCGCGTCAGGGGGCAGAGATGCTGCGGATCACAGATTGATTTCGCCAGCCGCTTTGCATGGTTCCCCGTGCGGTCACGCCTGCCATTAGCCCATCAGGCGTCTGTTCTGAGCCGGGAGGTTTAGCTCCCGGCGGGCGTGCGTGGCGCGCATCTCGCCCCGGCGGGGGCGGTTATTCCACGCGATCATCTCTGGTCGCAGCCCGGAGGGGTTTCTT
>JAJPKG010000229.1 GCA_021323815.1 Pseudomonadota bacterium | reverse complement strand
TGACGCCCTTGAGCAGCACCGCCGATATTTGGGGATCGTGCGATGCCAGCTATTCATCGCGAACGCATCAGGGCGGTTTGTTCGGCTGTGGCGGCTCTGTGGCGAGCAACCCAGATGTATTCGCCGCGACCTGGCCAGCGCAAGTGGGACCGGGCACCATCGCGGCCATGACGGAGATTGCTGTGGCGAATGGCCCGCCGATGGGCACACCTTATGACACTGCCTTTCCGCTGACCTTGCCGCCGGGTCACGTTACCATCCTCGGTTTGAGCTTCAACGCCCTGCCCGTTGGGGAATATACGTTTCTGCCGGGGGTGAGCATCGATAAGGGTGCCCCGGCATTTCCCGTGAATCCTTCGGTTCCGGTGTTTCTGGCGGCACACTTCCAAGCTTGGGGCGGTCAGGGGTGCCTGCATAACCAAGCGATGCTGTCTCAGATTCCCAGCAGCGGCGCGGAAACGTTCTGGGTGTGCCCGGAAGGACAGAAATAAACACAATCCGCAGGGGCGACGGCATGCCTCGCCCGCCTAACAAAGAGGATGCGATGATGATGGCGGATGATGGCGCAGCGCGGCGGCTGCCACTGGCGGGCGTGCGCGTGCTGGACCTGACACGCCTGCTGCCGGGCGGCTACGCCACGCAATTGCTGGCAGACTGGGGTGCGGACGTCATCAAGCTTGAAGACCCGCGCGGGGGCGATCCGGCGCGCTGGTCACAGCCGATTGTGGACGGCACCAGCATCTATTACCTGGCGCTGAACCGCAACAAGCGCAGCCTGGCAATCGATCTGAAAGTGCCGGCGGGGCGTGATGCGCTGCTGCGCCTGATCGCCACCGCCGATGTCCTGATGGAATCATTTCGCCCCGGCGTGATGGAACGGTTAGGGCTGGGGCCGCAAACCCTGCTCGCCCGGTTTCCGCGCTTGATCTATTGTGCCATCACCGGCTATGGTCAGGATGGTCCAGCAGCGCAACGCGCCGGCCACGATCTGAACTATCTGGGTTACGCGGGTCTGTTGGATATGAACCGCGCCGCGCCGGAGGACGCGCCCACCCTGCCGCCGACGCAGATCGCAGATCTGGCGGGCGGCGCGCTGCCGGCGGTGATGGGCATTCTGGCGGCGCTGGTGAGCCGGGCGACGACGGGCCGGGGTGACATGGTGGACGTGAGCATGCTGGATTGCTCCCTGGCACTGCAACCGCTCGCTGTTGCCCTGGCGCTGGCGGCGGGCAATGCGCCGCGTCCCGGCCAGCCGCAACTGCACGGTGGCGATCCGGTCTATGGCATCTATGCCACCAGCGATGGACGGCACATCACGCTAGCCGCGCTGGAGCCGAAATTCTGGGAGCGCTTCTGCCAGCTTGTGAACCACCCCGAATGGATTCCGCTGCACGGCGTGACCGATCCCGCCCGCCGCGAGCGCTTGCGCCACGATCTCGCCGCGCTCTTCGCCACGCGCGCGCAAGCCGAGTGGCTGGCGCTGCTGGCGGATGAAGATGTCTGCGTCGGTCCCGTGCTGACGTTGGATGAAGCCCTGGCCGACCCGCAGATTCAGGCGCGGGGCATGGTGCGCGACGCCGAGACCGGCAACGAACAACTGACGCAGGCGCTCGCTCCCGTGCCGCACCTGGCGAGCGCCGCACCCCCGCCACGCCGCCCGCCCCCGCTGCTGGGCGAGCATTCTGAAGAAATTCTGGTTGAGGCTGGGCTGACGAAAAGCGAGATCGCGGCACTGCGCAAGGCCGGGGTGGTTCCGGCGGCGACACGGAGGGGGAGATAAGTGAGACTAAGAGGATCGCGCAGGGCAATATGATTGCGCGGCACGCTCGCCGGGGTATTGATCGATCGTATCATTTGCCCCGGCTCCGAAGAGACACCCGATGGGCTATAGGCGCAGATGGCAAGCATAAACGCAAATTTAGCAGCAACGATACCATTTCAAAATTCGAGTCCCCGGCTTGTGTTACTCGTTTGCTATTACTCAGTTATACTTATTGCATGACGGTTACATGATGAGAGGGATAACTTAATGCCCGCGAACACGACCGAGCTTGAACACCGCCTGTGGGATTCCGCCGATAAATTGCGCGCCAATTCGGGGTTGCGCGCCTCTGAATATTCGGTGCCGGTGCTGGGGTTGATCTTCCTGCGCTTCGCCGACTATCGTTTCACCGAGGCGGAACGGGAATTGCTTGCGCGTTACCCCTCGCCCATCGACAAGCGGCGGTTTCAGGCGCGAGGTGTAATGTACGTGCCGGAGGAAGCGCGCTTCGCCAATCTCTTGCGCTTGCCGGAAGCGGCGGATATCGGCAAGGCGCTGAACGCGGCGATGACAGCGCTGGAAACGGAAAATGAGGCGCTCAAAGGCGCGCTGCCGCGAAGTTACGCAAAGATCGACAAGGCAACGTTGCGCGAGTTGCTGAAAAATTTTGACTGCATTCCACTTGATGCCGAGGGTGATCTCTTCGGCAAGATCTACGAATATTTCCTGGGCAAGTTCGCGATGGCGGAAGGGCAGAAGGGTGGCGAGTTCTTTACCCCGACATCGCTTGTCAAGTTAATCGTCGATGTCATCGAACCCTTTCACGGGCGCATCTTTGACCCGGCGTGTGGCTCCGGTGGCATGTTTGTGCAAAGCGCCCGCTTTGTGCGAGAACATCGCCATGAACCAGATCGCGAGATCTCTATCTATGGCCAGGAAAAAGTGCTGGCGAACGTCAACCTGTGCAAGATGAATCTGGCGGTGCATGGGCTGACGGGCGACATCCGCAACGTGAATTCATACTATGAGCACGATTGGCGCTATACGGGATATTTCGATTTCGTCATGGCGAATCCGCCCTTTAATGTGGACGGCGTGGATAAAGAGCGCCTGAAAAATGACAAGCGGTTCCCTTTTGGCCTGCCCGCGACTGATAACGCCAACTATCTGTGGATTCAGGAGTTTTATACGGCGCTCAATGATCGTGGGCGCGCGGGATTTGTCATGGCAAATTCCGCTAGCGATGCGCGCAACTCTGAGGCGGAGATCCGCCGCCAGTTGATCGAGGCGCGGGCGGTGGATGTGATGATCGCCATCGGCAGCAACTTCTTTTACACCGTCACGCTCCCCTGCACGCTCTGGTTCCTGGATCGCGGCAAAGCGCACACGCCACGCGCCGAGCAGGTGCTGTTCATCGACGCCCGGCAGATCTACCATCAGATCGACCGCGCCCACCGCGATTTCACCCCCGCGCAGGGCGAGTTCCTGGCGAATATCGTCCGGCTCTATCGCGGCGAAGACCCCGAGTTCCTGCACGACAGCGCGGATCTGCTGCGTGAGCGTTTCCCCGACGCGCGCTATGCCGACGTGCCAGGGCTGTGTCGCGTGGCAACGATTGAGGAGATCAAGGCGCAGGGCTACAGCCTGAATCCGGGCCGTTACGTGGGGGTGGCGGAGCGTGAAGCCGACGACGGTGATTTCCGCGAACGCCTGGAAGAACTGAACGAGGAACTGGAATTGCTCAACGCACAAGCCCACACGCTGGAAGAGCGCATCGCCGTGAATGTGGCCGCGTTGCTGGAAAGCAAGAGCGCAGTTGATGTTTAGTCCAGAAGTCCATTGCGATCAGCCAAGTGCCATGGTATACTGCATATGTTGACATGGATGCAATTTGAGTCATTTTTGTCAACACAAGGGGGCATTCATTATGATGGGCGAACGCATCAAACAGGCACGATTGGTGGCAGGGCTGACACAAGAGGCGCTCGCGCAACGGCTGACTGCACAACAGCAGCCGATTACCAAACAAGCCTTATCGAAATATGAACTGAACAAAAGTACGCCGCCAGCAAGCATTATCATGGCATTGGCGCAATCACTGAATGTTGCGCCTTCGTATTTCCTTGCTGATGACCAAATCACCATCCAGTGGTTAGCGTTCCGCAAGCATGCCCAACTCCCTCAAGCGCATCAGGACGAAGTAAAAGCCTATTCGCAGCATGTCGCTGAACAACAGATGTGGTTGACATCGTTGCTTTATCCCAATCCCAGCGAACATCTGCGATTCCCCCCTTCGCGGGTTGTTTGCAATGAGGATGAAGCGGAGTGGACGGCTCAAGAACTGCGCCAGATCTGGGGATTGGATGATCATCCCATCGAGAGTGTGACGCAACTCTTGGAAGATCGCGGCGGCGTCGTGGTCGGCATTTCCCGCCCCGTTGATCACTTCGACGGCCTTTCCGGCTGGATCAATGATCATGTGCCGTTGACGGTGACGAGCATGGCTGTCAGCCCTGATCGTTTGCGCTTCAATCTCGCGCATGAATTAGGGCATTTGCTGCTGCACTGTGACGACCAGGATGCGAAGATGAATGAGAAGTTAGCTCATCGCTTCGCTGCTGCTTTCCTATTGCCCGCCCTAGCGCTGAAACGTGCGCTGGGCGAACGCCGGCAACACATCGAATTCGCAGAATTGGGTTTGCTGAAACAGCGATTCGGCATCAGCATGCAAGCCATTGCGCGGCGAGCGCGTGATGTGGGCATTATTGACGAAGCCACATGCACGCGGTTGTTCAAGGACTTTTCGAGCCGGGGATGGCGCAAAGCTGAACCCGTTGCTTTTCAGGGTAACGAGAAACCGTTGCGGCTGAAGCAAATGACGCTGCGCGCCTATGCCGAAAGGGTGATCACGCGTGCCCAGGCTGAGCAACTGTGTCCTGGCTGTCTGGCTGATTTTCCGAGGGAGGAGGTGCAACCAATGAGCGCGCGAGAACTCATGCAGCGACCATTGGCCGAGCGCCATGCTGCTTTGGAAGCTTTTGCTGAAGCCTATGCAGAGGATTATGCGACAAATGAGGAACTGAGTGAATGGACCTCCTTTGATGATGACACATGGAATGAGGATGGTGAAGATTGGGAAAGGGACAGTTGATTATCCCTCAGCGGGGTGAAGTGTGGCTGGTCGATCTCGACCCAACAAAAGGATCAGAGATCCAGAAAAAACGTCCCGCTGTGGTGCTTTCATCCCCGGCGCTATATGGCGTGCCGGTGCGCATTGTGGTTCCCATTACTACATGGCAGCCAAAATTTGCGCGGTTTGTCTATGGGTATACGCGCTTGCAGGCGACACCAACAAATGGCTTACAACGCGAATCCGCTGCCGTTTCGGTGCAGATTCGCACTGTTGCGCTTGAACGCTTTGAGAAGAAGATGGGATCTCTCGCCGCAACAGAAGTGGAAGAGATCGCTGCTGCTGTCGCTTTGTGCATCGATTACTGGCCACCGACGCCATAAGAAATAAAAGAGCGCATCGCCGCGAACATCATGCGTTGCTGGAAGGATATAGTCATGAGGCTTTCTGATTTTGTTGAGTTTAATCCTAAAGTTAAGTTATCACATGATTTGGATTATCCTTATGTAGAAATGGACGAAATAATTCCTGGTAGGCGTTATGTAAGAGGTAGGCTTCTAAGACCATTTGCAGGAGGAGGAACCAAATTTCAGAGAGATGATGTTCTCTTTGCTAGAATTACTCCTTGCCTGGAGAATGGAAAAATCGCTCAGTTTAGAAACCCAAATTTTCAGCAGGGATTCGGCTCGACAGAGTTCTTTATTTTCAGGGCCAAAGAAAACATTTCGGATCCAGGTTATGTATTTTATCTATTTTCTGACGCTGAAATTAGGCAGATAGCAGAAAAAAGTATGGTCGGAGCATCTGGCAGGCAAAGAGCAAATATCAACTCGCTGCACAACTTCGAAAGGGACTTCCCCCCTCTGCCCATCCAGCGCAAGATCGCCGCGATCCTCTCGGCGTATGATGACCTGATCGAGAACAACACCCGGCGCATCGCCATTCTGGAAGAGATGGCGCGGGCGATCTATCAAGAGTGGTTCGTGCGCTTCCGCTTCCCCGGCCACGAGAATGCGCGCATGGTGCCGTCGCCGCTGGGTGGCGAGATGCCGGAGGGGTGGGAAGTGGTGAAGCTGGGAGATATTGCTTCTCAGTCAAAAGTGCAGGTGAATCCAGCAAAGCAGCCAGAAAAGATCTATAGTCATTATAGCTTCCCTGCTTTTGATACAGGAAAGTTACCCTTGTCTGAGGTTGGCTCTGCAATCCTCAGTAATAAATTCTCCGTTCCTTCGCGGACGATCCTTCTTTCTAAGATGAACCCGCAAATAAAGCGCTTATGGTTGGTTGGAACTACAAGCAAAAATGCTGTTGCTTCTACAGAGTTTCTTGTATTGCAAGCCCTGAGTCCAGTTACTCACGTATTTCTTTATTGCTTACTTGACTCTGAGCGATTTCAAAGTGCATTTACCAGTTTGGCTTTAGGAACCTCAACAAGCCATCAAAGGGTGAGTCCAGACGCGGTATTAAAGATCAATGTTCTACAACCAGATAGCGTAATCATCAAAAGGTTTACAGAGAACGTATTACCTATGTTTGAGCAGATCGATTCTCTGAAGTTGAAAAACGCGAACCTGCGCCGGACACGGGATCTGCTGCTGCCGAAGCTGGTGGCGGGGGAGATCGACGTGAGCGGGATGGATATTGAGGTAGCCCAAATAGACCTTGTTTAACCGGAACTGATGCCGATAGAAAGAATAAATAGGCGGACAGACGAGCATCAGTTCTATATCGTGCAAAGGGGCAAACATTATGCCACGTTTATGGATTCGTTGGATATTTTTTCTGAGTTCATACGCTCCCTTAATGGGTATCTATGCCGATCTCAATTGGCAACGCTATCGAAGCTGGTCCATAGGAATTTTGGTTGCTGCGGGGGCGAGTTGTTTGGTGTTATGGATATACTTAAGAGTGTTAGAGGGCAATGCCAACACTAAACGAGAAGTGGTCCAGAGCATTCAGCCGAAAGAAGCAGATGTACTGAATTACATCGCGGCATATATCATTCCTTTTGTCACGTTTCCCTTTGACAATTGGGCGAATGCTATAGCTGTTGCTATTCTTCTTGGAACGCTCGGCATGGTTTATGTCAACTCGAATCTTATTGCAGTAAATCCCATGCTCAGCCTGATGCGGTTCAAGTTATACGAAGTGACATTCGCAGGAGACGAGGAAGCGCATCTCGTCATTTCCAATAGGACCATCAGCAAGGGACGGCCAATTACTGTAGCGAAAATGAGAAAGAGTGACATATATCTTCAAACATCTGAAAGGACTTATGACAATGACCGCCGTGATTCAGAAGAGGTTGATCCAGAGCGAGATTGAGCAAGCATTTGATGAACTAGCAACCCTCGATCTCAATACGTACGACATCACCCTTTGCTTTGGTGCTTCCCTTCAAGAAGATGGATTGTACTATTACGTTGACATCCCTTTGGACAAAGGGCTGGCGAAAGATTTGCGCGCGACAATCAGCCGAAACCTGCGGCCCAAACGACGTTCGCGAAAAAGCGCGGAGATCACGGTGCATGCCTATAATCCCGAAGCAATCCCTGAACCCAATGACATCGTTTGCGAATCTTGCAGTGATGCAACTGATGTGATGGAATATATGGCCCCCTTAGCAAATGCATCTATTCCAGATTTCGACCCCAAAGATAAAGCCTTTATCAAAGGGCTGCGATGTTACGTCATCATCTTTAGCAAGCCTGGCTATGCCCCCATCTACTGCTTTCGCCATTACACCTCAAGAAAGATCTTGAAGACGGGCGGGCGCAGCATCTTTGCATATATGAATGGAGGGAAATATACACGATTGGAAAGCGATGCCTTGCAAATCGACGATGAGATCGATTGCATTTGCTGGGACAAGCACATCTTCATTTTCGATCAAAGCGAATATCATAAGATCTTTCGCGAGGGGCCGCATGTCAAGCGTGCTGCGGAGGAAGCGCTGGCGACACTGAAAGAGCAAGACTTAATCGATACCGCACAGTTTGATACCTTTATGAGCGCTTGCATGCGTGATAAACGTAAACGCGCCAGGCTACGCAACATCGCCTTGAAAGGACGGATCACCGGTGATCACCTGAAAGACTTCGACAAGCTTGAACGATTTTTGTCTGAATATCCCGTGAAAGTGCGCATCATCACGGTAAATGGGGTAAAGCAATTACACTACGGCAAACAAGGCATATGGGATATGCTGAAGCTGTTAGATGACGCTTACGTGATATCGCAACTGAGCGGTAATCGTTACGTTACCGGATCAAGGGAACAACTTGATTAACGAGCATTCGGTTGCGCAAGACCTCGCGTGAAAGGGGAACACATGCAGGAATACACCGAGGATGCTCTGGTTGAGCAGCCCGCCATCCAGCTTTTCGCCGACATGGGCTATGAGACGCTCAGGGCGCGGCACGAAGTGTTTGGGGAACATGGCACACTGGGGCGGGCGGATCGCGGGCAGGTGGTGCTGTTGCCCCGGCTGCGCGCCGCGCTGGTGAAGCTGAATCCCTGGACCAGCCGCGAGGGCATCGAGCAAGCGATGGAGGCGCTGACACGCGACCGTTCGCTGCTGCCCCTGGCACAAGCCAACCGCGAGGTGTATGCCCTGCTGCGCGACGGCATTCCCGTGACCACGCGCGATGACGAGGGCAACGAGCAAACCGAGATGGTGCGCGTCATCGACTGGCGTGAGCCGCAAAACAACGATTTCCTGCTGGTGTCACAGTTCACCGTCACCGGCGAACTCTATCAGCGTCGTGCGGATCTCGTCGCCTTTGTCAACGGGCTGCCCCTGGTGGTCATCGAACTGAAAGCGCACTATCGCCATTTGGCCGACGCCTATCGCGACAACCTGCGCGATTACAAAACCAGCATCCCCCAGTTGTTCTGGTATAACGCCCTCATGATCGCCTCAAATGGTACCGATTGCAAACTTGGTAGCGTCACCGCTGAGTGGGACGACTATTTCGAGTGGAAAAAGATCAGCGACGAGGCCGAGCCGGGCGTGGTGGCGCTGGAAACCATGTTGCGCGGCGTCTGCGACAAAACCCGCCTGCTGGATATCATCGAAAATTTTACCCTGTTCCGCGCGGACGGCAAGGCGCTGACGAAGATTCTGGCGCGCAACCATCAATATTTGGGCGTGAACCGCGCCGTCCAGGGCGTGCGCGATCTGCGCTCTCGGCAAGGGCGGTTGGGCGTGTTCTGGCATACGCAAGGCAGCGGCAAAAGCCTGTCGATGGTCTTTTTCGCCCAAAAGGTCTTGCGCACCATCCCCGGCAACTGGACCTTTCTTATCGTCACCGACCGCGACGACCTGGACACGCAGATTTACAAAACGTTCGCCCGTGTGGGGGCTGTGACCGAACCAGAGCAAAGCGTGCGCCCATCAGACGGCCACCATTTGCAACAGCTGTTGCGCGAAAACCACCGCTATATCTTCACCCTCATCCAAAAGTTTCGCAGCGAGAAAGACAAGCCCTATCCCGTGTTGTCGGAGCGCGAAGATATCATCGTCATGTCTGATGAGGCGCACCGCACCCAATATGCCGAACTTGCCCAGAACATGCGCACGGCACTGCCCAACGCCGCATATCTTGGCTTCACCGGCACACCGCTGATCGCCAAAGATGAAAAGACGCGCCGCATCTTCGGCGATTACGTCAGCGTGTATAACTTCCGCCAATCCGTCGCGGATGGCGCGACCGTGCCGCTTTACTATGAGAACCGCATCCCCAGCCTGCAATTGACCAATGACCAACTGGATGATGACATCGCCGCCGTCGTGGAAGAAGCCGATCTGGACGATGCCCAGCAAGATCGCCTGGAACGCGAATTTGCCCGGCAATATCACCTCATCACCCGTGATGACCGGCTGGATGCCATCGCTGCCGACATCGTCGCCCACTTCACCGGCCACGCCGAGGGCGGCAAAGCGATGGTCGTCGCCATAGACAAAATGACCGCCGTCAAGATGTATGACAACGTGCGCAAGCACTGGCTACGACGGATTGACGCGCTGAAACAACAACGCTTGCATGAAAAATATCCGGCCATCAAGCAGCGCATCAAAAACGAGATTGACGCCATGCAAGCCGTGGATATGGCCGTCATCGTTTCGCAAGCCCAAAACGAGATCGCAGATTTCAAGGCGAAGGGGCTGGACATTGAGCCGCACCGCCGCCGCATGGTCAAAGAAGATCTGGAAGAGAAATTTAAAGATCCCAACGATCCCTTGCGCATCGTCTTTGTTTGCGCCATGTGGATGACCGGCTTCGATGTGCCAAATTTGACGACGGTCTACATCGACAAGCCCATGCGCAATCACACCCTGATGCAGACCATCGCCCGCGCCAATCGCGTTTTCCCCAACAAAACCAGCGGCGTCATTGTGGACTATATCGGCGTCTTCCGCGATCTGCAACGCGCCCTGGCGATCTATGGTTCGGCCAGCGGAGGCGGCGTGGCCGAAGGCGACATGCCCGTTCAAGACAAAGCCGCGCAACTTGCCCAATTAGAAGCATCGTTGGCCCAGGCAGAGGCGCTCTGCGCCGCGCAGGGGATCGATCTCGCTCGTGGGCTGGCCGCGCATGACATGCAGCGCTTGGCGTTTCTGGAAGATGCCGAAGCGCGCATGCTGGTAAATGATGAGACTCGTGACCAGATGATCACCCAAGCGCATGACGTGGCCCTGCGCTTCCGCGCCATCCTGCCCGATCCCCAGGCTCAGGCATACGCCCTGCGTGTTGCCCTCATCGTCAACATCGGTCGTCGTTTGCGTCGCTTGCTGCCCGAACCCGACATCTCCGACGTGATGGAAGCCGTCGCTGACGTGTTGGACGCTTCCATCGCCGCCGAAAGCTATGTCATCCGTGAGGAAGACGCGGACTATCAGGCGCAGCGCATCGACCTCACCAGGCTTGATCCTGACCGGCTGCGGGCGATTTTCGCGCAAGGACGACAGCGTGTGGAGGCAACAAAACTGCGCAACGCTACCGGAGCGCGCATCAAGCGCATGGTGACGCTGAACCGCGCCCGCACCAGTTATCTTGAACGCTTCCAGCAACTCATTGAGGAATATAATTCCGGCAGCTTGAACGTCGAAATGTTCTATGAACAGTTGATTGCGCTCATCCAGGCGTTGGATGCCGAGGAGCAGCGCGTCATCACCGAGCGATTATCGGAAGAGGAGTTGGCGCTTTTTGATCTCATCACTCAATCAGCTGGAGATCTGAGCGATGCCGAACGTGAGCGCGTCAAACAGGGCGCGCGAGAACTGCTGGCCGCACTCAAACATGAGTGGCT